>DATBQU010000374.1:0-6051 GCA_036560665.1 Polyangiaceae bacterium | reverse complement strand
GGAAGATCTGCGGATAGATGAGGTGGTAGCCCCACTCGCGGTAGTGCTGCGTGTTGAGCCAGTCCATGCGCTCGTTGACGCGGCCGCGCTGCTTGAGGTCCTTGGGGTAGGCCGCGGAGCCGACCTTGTCGGCGAGGTACTTGAGGATGGCCGACGACTCGGTGAGCACGAGGTCGCCGTCCTCGAGGACCGGGACCATCTTGCTCGGGTTGAGCGTGACGAACGGCTCCTCGTAGTGGGCGCCCTTCAGGATGTCGACCACCACCGGCTCGTAGGCGATCTTCTCCTCGGCGCAGAAGAGCACGACGGGCCGGGATGCGGTGGACGCGGGATGGAAATGAAGTTTCATGGCAATGCTCCTTGCATCGTCTCGTTCGGGAGGGGAAGGCTAGTCTCACGGTGAGGTGGGCAACAAGGCCCGGGAGGCTCGGAAGATGGCACGTGAGTTCTCGATGCAGCGCGGCACGACGCGCGTCGTCTTCGGGGCCGGCGCCTCCGGTCGGATCCCGCAGGAGATCGAGGCGCTCGGGGTGCAGCGCGTGCTCGTCGCCTGCACCGCGGGCCGCAAGGCCGAGGCCGCCGCGCTGGCGGCGACCCTCGGCGCGCGCGGTGTCGGAGTGCTGGCTCTCGCGCGCGAGCACGTGCCGGTGGAGACGGTGACGGAGGCAGGCCGCGAGGTGGAGCGCAGCGGTGCCGACGCCGTCCTCGCGCTGGGCGGCGGCTCGGCCATCGGGCTCGCCAAGGCGCTGGCACGGAGCGCGCGCGTGCGGGTGCTCGCCATCCCCACCACGTACTCCGGTTCGGAGATGACGCCGGTCTACGGCATCACCGAGGGCGGCGAGAAGAAGACCGGGCGCGACGAGCGGGTGAGGCCTGCGCTCGTCGTCTACGATCCGAGGCTCACGCTCGCGCTGTCGCGCGAGGTCACGATGCCCAGCCTGTGGAACGCGATGGCTCACGCGGTCGAGGGCCTGTGGGTGGCGGGGGCCGACCGGGGCGTTCGTCTCGCGGCCGAGGAGGCGCTGCGCCTGCTGGCGTCGAGCGCGACGCGGCTCGCCGTGCGGCTCGGCGACGAGGAGGCGCGCGAGGACGCGCTGGAGGGCGCCTACCTGGCCGGCGGGGTGTTCGCCGACGCCGGCGGCGGCCTGCACCACAAGCTCTGCCACGTCCTGGGGGGTACCTTCGGGCTGCCGCACGCGGCCACGCACGCCGCGCTGCTGCCTCACGTCGTCCGCTTCCATCGCGAGGCGACGCCGGAGGCGATGAGCGCCATCGCGCGCGCCCTGGGCGTCCTCGACCCGGTCGAGGGAACGGCGCGTCTGGCGCAGGTCACCGGCGTCGCCGTCGGCCTGGAGAAGCTCGGCCTGTCGCGCGAGGCGCTCGAGCGCGTGGCCGACGTCCTGCTCGCTGCGCCGCCGTTCCATCCGCGCCCGCTCGAGCGCGCCTCGCTGGGTGAGATGCTGCGCGCGGCCTGGTCCGGACCGCCGGCGCGCCCCGCTCCCTCTCGCCTGCGCGGGCCGGAGACGCTCGCCCATCAGCCGGGCCTCGGCTCGACGCACGAGTCGGAGGCGCTCCCGGGCGCGCTGCCCCGCCGGCAGAACGCGCCCCGCCGCGGGCCGTTCGGCCTCTATCCCGAGCTGCTCAACGGGACGCCCTTCACCGTGCGCAGCGCCGAGAACTCGCGCGTGTGGATGTACCGCATCCGCCCCTCGTTCTCGCACGCGGCCTTCCTGCCGCTGCCCGCGGCGCGCTTCGCCGCGCCCCTGGGCGAGGTGGACCCCAACCGGGCACGCTGGCGACCGCTGCCCATCCCGGCGGCCCCGGCGTCGGTCGACTTCCTCGACGGCCTGGTCACGCTCGGCGGCGCGGGCGACCCCACCGCCGGCCCGGGCTACGCGGTGCATCTCTACGCCGCCAACGCCGACATGACCGACCGCAGCTTCGCCGACGCGGACGGCGATCTGCTGGTCGTCCCGCAGACGGGGACGCTCGAGGTGCGGACGGAGCTGGGCTGGCTGCGCGTGCCCCCCGGGTCGTTCCTGGTGGTGCCGCGGGCCCTCAAGTTCTCCATCGGCGTGCCCGACGGCGGCGCCCGCGGGTGGGTGCTCGAGGTGTTCGGCCGGCGCCTCCGTCTGCCCGAGCGCGGGCCCATCGGCTCCAACGGCCTGGCCGACGCGCGGCACTTCCAGGCGCCCACCGCCGCGTTCGAGGACCGCGCCTGCCCGGCGGGCTTCCAGATCGTCAACAAGCTGGGCGGCCGGCTGTACGCGGCGACGCAGGGGCATTCGCCGTTCGACGTCGTGGCATGGCACGGCAGCCACGCGCCCTTCAGCTACGACCTGTCGTTGTTCAACGCCATGGGCTCGGTCACGTTCGACCACCCCGATCCGTCGATCCTCACCGTGCTCACGGCGCCGCTCGACGATCACGGGCGCGCCATCGCCGACTTCGTGGTGTTCCCGGGGCGCTGGGAGGTCATCGAGCACAGCTTCCGGCCGCCGTTCATGCACCGCAACGCGGCGAGCGAGGTGAACATGGTGGTGCGCACGCCGTCGCCGGAGTCGGGATACGACCCGGGTTGCACCTTCGTCTCGCCCCTGCTCACCGGGCACGGCGTGTCGACCGCCACCTACGACCACGTGCTCGGCCTGCCCGACGATCACGAGGATCCGCCGCGGCGCCTGCCCGACGAGTCGCTGTGGGTCATGTTCGAGTCGGCGATGCCGTTTCGCGCGACGGCCTGGGCGCGGGAGACGCCGCTGGTCGACGGCGCGTTCCTCGCTCTCTTCGAGGGCATGCGCAGCCGGTTCGATCCGAAGCGGCCGTGAGCGCGGCCTGACCGCTCACGACTCCGGCCGCGTACCGTCGGAGCGGTAGCGCGCGAGGTCGAGGTGGAAGTGGTCTCTGTGGTGCGCGTCGAAGAAGGGCGTCAGCACCGTGGAGAACACGTCCTCGTCGTACGCCCGCCGCGAGACCTCGCGCAGGAAGACGCCCGCGGTCCGCTTCGGCTCGCCCTCGGCGACGTCAAAGTCGCCCATCACCCGGATGGCGGTGCCGTTCTTCAGCGTGAAGCGCGCGAGATCGATGGCGTTGGCGTACGCGTGCTCGCTCACCCAGCCGGGGTACGCGGCCATCTCGCGGCAGTTGTACGTCCCGAGCTGCTGGATCTGCACCACCGGCGACCGGAGCAGCCGGACCGCTTCTTCCTGCAGGATTCGCTCGAACGACGCGAGCGCGAGCGCCATCGAGCACGTGAGGAGCGGCGGCGGGTCGTAGGCGATCTTCCCCGGCCCCTGGCGATAGACCACCACCTGGGGCGCGCCGCAGACGATCTTGCCCTTGTGCTCGGTGTGCACCGGCAAGGTCGAGGCCCGGAAGGTCACCCCGGCGTGGGCGAGCTCCTCTTCGCAGTCCGGCAGCTCGTCGGGTGGGCCGACCGTGTAGTCATCGGCGGGATCGAGGTTCGCGTACGCCCCGGGGCGTCGGAGGGGGACCGCCGGAGGAGCCGGCGCGGTCGACGCCACGGGCGCGGGGGCCACGGGCTCGGCCGACGTCGCCGGGGCGGAGGCGGCCATGGCGGCGGTGGCGGGAACGGTCCGCGTGGGCGCTGCCGGCGCGAGGGGCGCGTCGCAGGCTGCGCCGAAGGTGGCGAGCACCAGCGCGACGACCCAGGACCGCCTCACCACCGAAGGATAGCGGCCGCTGGGCTCCGGCATGACGGATCGACCCCCCGGCGCGCGATTTCCTTGGCCTACTCGAGCGCCTCGGGGTGCGACGCCGCCAGCAGGGCCCGGGCCCGGGCGACGCGCTTGTCGGCGAGCTTGCGCGCCGCGGTGCAGCCCCCGGACAGCGGCGCGGCCGGGCTGGCCGGACAGACGCGGGCTCCGTCACGCAGGAGCACGAGCCACGCCTTGGCCTGGGTCACGACGTCGGCCCGGCCGGTGCTGGCGTGCTCCTGCCACACCCCGAAGCTCACGCCCCCGTCGCCCACCGCCCGGACCTGGAGCCAGCTCTCCCGCAGGGCGTAGTACGCCATGACCGCGGCGTCCTCCTCGTGGCTACCGAACACCGGAGGCTCGGCGTCCTGGGCGATGACGGTGGCGATCGCATTGGCGATGACGGGCGCGTCCGCCATCCTGGGAGCCGTGGGGTGCACGCCTCCCCACACGGCCATGGCGAGGGCTCGGAGGGCTTCGATCGACAGCATGGCGGCCTAGTACCTGGCCCGGATTCGGGGGCCGCGCAACCTCGCGCCTGCCGATCGGCTGGCGGGCTCGTGCGCCCGCCACGATTGTGCGCGACACGGGGCCGATCTTCCGATACCAAGGTCGTGCCTCGCGCCACTGGCGCGCGGCCTGCGAAGGCAAAGTGTCTTCGCCGCGACGTGAAAGCAAGAGTAGAGAAATGGCAACCGGTACCGTGAAGTGGTTCAACGACGCGAAGGGCTTCGGTTTCATCACGCAGGACGGCGGGGGCGAAGACGTTTTCTGCCACCAGTCGGCCATCCAGGCGACGGGCTTCCGCTCCCTCGCCGAGGGACAGAAGGTCGAGTTCGACGTCAAGCGTGGCCCCAAGGGCCTGCAGGCCGAGAACGTCCGCATCGCGACCTGATCGCGACCCCATCGCGTGCGAAGGCGCGCTCGCGAGCGCGCTCCAGGAGACCCCGGCCTCGGTGTGAGGTCGGGGCTTTCTTGATGGGGAACGGGCTGTAGCCCGGACTGAACCATGTGCGGGATCGCCGGAATCGTCGGGCGGGCCAGCGACGCAAATCGCGCCGCTCTCCAGCGGATGAACGCGGCCATGGTCCACCGTGGCCCGGACGCGCACGGCGTCTGGGAGTCGCCCGCAGACGCACGCGGCTTCAGTGCTCTACTGGCGCACAGGCGGCTGGCGATCCTCGATCTGTCGGAGGCGGGCGTCCAGCCCATGGTGGATCCGGTCACGGGCGACGTGATCGTGTTCAACGGGGAGATCTACAACTACGCGGAGCTGCGCGATCGCCTCTCGGCGGCGGGGCAGCGTTTCCACTCGACGGGGGACACCGCCGTCATGCTCCGCGCGCTCGGCGTGGACGGACGCGAGGCGGTCGGCCGCCTGCGCGGGATGTTCGCCTTCGCCTACTGGGACACCCGCCGGCGCGAGCTCGTCCTGGCGCGCGACCCCCTCGGAATCAAGCCCCTCTACCTGGCGCGGAACAGCGAGCCGGGCGGCGAATGGTCGCTGGCGTTTGCGTCCGAGGTGCGGGCGCTCGTCGCCTCGCGGCTGATGCCGAGGCCCCGCCTCCAGGCCCAGGCCGCGGCGTCAATGGTCTGGAACGGCTTCGTGATGGGTCCGCAGACGGCGGTGGAGGGGGTGGAGTCGGTCTGGCCCGGGCAGCTCAGGGCCTTCGACCTCGAGGGTCGAGAGACGCTGACCCGCGATTTCTGGACGATCCCGCCGGCGCAAGTCCCGGGGACGCGCGACGAGGAAGAGCTGGCGCACGTCCTCGAGGACGGGCTGAGGCTGCACCTCGCCAGCGACGTTCCGCTCGCCGTTTTCCTGTCCGGCGGCATCGACTCGTCCGCGGTGGCCAATCTCGCGCGCAAGGCGGCGGGGAGCCCCATCCACACCTTCACGCTCGCGTTCGAGGAGAAGCAGTACGACGAGGGCCCCGACGCGCGTCGCATCGCCGCGGCGATCGGCACCGAGCACCGCGAGGTGATGCTGCGGGAGTCGGACTTCGTGGGCGGCCTCGAAGCTGCGCTCGACAGCCTCGACCAGCCCACGTTCGACGGGCTGAACAGCTACTTCATGTCCCGCGCCATCCGCCAGGCCGGGTTCACCGTGGCGCTCGTGGGGACGGGCGGGGACGAGCTCTTCGGCGGGTACCCCACCTTCCGGGAGTTGCCTCTGCTCCAGCGGTGGGGCGGGCTGCTCGGCAGGGCACCGCGTGGCCCTCTGGTCGCGGCGGCCCGCCTCTTCGCCTCCGCCGTTCAACCGTCTCGCGGCGGTGCCGTGCCTCCGCAGACGCGCTGGGCCAAGCTGCCCTGGATGATCAGCAGCGGCGCAGAC
>DATBQU010000373.1:0-3641 GCA_036560665.1 Polyangiaceae bacterium | reverse complement strand
ATGGCCTCGGCGTCGAGCGCCCCCAGGTCACGCTGGTGCTCCGGCAGCGTACGCCGCAAGGACACCGCGCGCGCCCGCCGCTCCTCCAGCGGCGCGTCGTCGAGGAAGGCGTACGGCTTGGCGTTGAGCACCTCGTGCGAGAAGGGCGACGGCTCGGTGGTGTCGCGGGCGTGCAGGCGAATCTCGCCCCGCTCCATGCGCTCGAGGATGGTGCGGAGGCGCTCGGCGTCCATCGCCTCCGACACGCAGTCGCGGACGGTCTGGCGCACCAGCGGATGGTCCGGCACTTCGATGGGGCCACCGGGCGCATTGTCCTGGCATCCCACCTGCGCCGGAAACACCGCGGCCAGCAGATCGTCGGCCCGCATGCGCTGGAGGAAGGGCGGGACCTTCTTGCCGCGCTCGTAGCGCAGGACGGCCAGCGCACGCGAGGCGTTCCATCGCCAGCGCGTGCCGAACATGGGCGCCTGGAGGACGGCCTGCTGGAGCGTGGCGTCGAGCTGCTCGGAGCGCACGAAGCGGAACGCGTCCACCAGGGGGAAGCTGTGGGCCGTGCCCATCGACAGGACGATGGCGTCGTCGGTCGCCGCGGCCTGCAGCTCGAAGTCGAAGGAGACGCAGAAGCGCTTCCGCAGCGCGAGGCCGAAGGCGCGGTTCACGCGGCCCCCGAAGGGCGCGTGCACGACGAGCTGCATGCCCCCGGACTCGTCGAAGAACCGCTCGAAGACGACGTCGTCCATGGTGGGGACCACGCCGAGAGCGTCGCGTTGCGCCGAGACGTAGTCCGCGAGCTGCGCGGCCCCGATGGGGCCGAGGACGCACTCCGCCGCCAGCCACTCGCGCACGTCCTGCTCGGCGTCGATCGCCGCCACCACGTCCGCGCGCAGCCGGCTCACCTCCACCGAGAGCTCCCAGGTGCGCGACGGCGCTTCGCCGAGCCAGAAGGGGACCGTCGGCGGCTGGCCCTGCGCGTCCTCGACGCGCAGCACGCCGCTTCGCGACTCGACGCGGCGGATGCGCCAGGAGTGAGAGCCGAGGACGAAGACGTCGCCCGCCATGCTCTCGATGGCCCAGTCCTCGTTCACCGTGCCCACCGGCGTCTCGTCGGGGTCGAGCACGACGCGGTAGTCGGCCACGTCGGGGATGGCCCCCCCGTTGGTCAGCGACACGATGCGCGCCGCGCGCCGCCCGCGCAGCAGACCGTTCACGCGATCGTGATGCAGGAGCGCGCCGCCGCGTCCCAGCCTGGGCGCCGCCCCCTCGGCCAGGCTGGCCACCACGGCGTCGAACTCCGAGCGCTCCAGTCGCTCGAACGGCGTGGCCTGCCTCACCAGCGCGAAGAGCCCGTCCTCTTGCCAGTCGCGCGCCGCGCACTCGGCCACGATCTGCTGGGCCAGGACGTCGAGCGGCGCCACGGGCGGATCGAGGCGGTCGAGGCGTCCCGCGGCCACCGCGCGTACCAGGGCCGCGCACTCCACCAGCTCGTCGCGCGAGGTCGCGAAGAGGCGACCGCGTGAGGTGCGCCCGAGCCCGTGCCCGGAGCGCCCTATCCGCTGCAGGAACGTCGTCACCGCGCGCGGGGAGCCGATCTGGCACACCAGGTCGACCGACCCGATGTCGATCCCGAGCTCGAGCGACGCCGTCGCCACCAGCGCCTGCATCTCGCCCGCCTTCAGGCGCTGCTCGAGCCGGAGCCGCCGGTCCTTGGCCAGGCTGCCGTGGTGCGCGCCCACCCGGTCCTCGCCCAGGCGCTCTCCCAGGTGGTGGGCCACGCGCTCGGCCATCCGCCGCGTGTTGACGAAGACCAGCGTCGTGCGGTGGGCGCCGACGAGCGCCGCAAGACGGTCGTAGATCTCGCCCCACTGCTCGTGAGTGGCCACCGCCTGCAGGTCGGTGCTCGGCAGCTCGATCGCCAGATCGAGGTCGCGCCGGTGCCCCACGTCGACGATCGCGCAGGGCCGCTTCGCGCCGCTGAGGAAGCGCGCGGCCTGCTCGATGGGGTGCACCGTCGCCGACAGGCCGATGCGCTGGGGGCGCCTCTCCGCGAGCGCGTCGAGGCGCGCCAGCGACAGCGCGAGGTGGCTGCCTCGCTTGTCGCGCATGAGGGCGTGGAGCTCGTCGACCACCACGGTGCGCACGCCGCGAAGCAGGGCGCGGGTGCGCTCCGCGGTGAGCATGAGATAGAGCGACTCGGGCGTCGTGATGAGGATGTGCGGCGCGTTGCGGACGATGGCCGCGCGCGCGGCGGGGGTGGTATCGCCGGTCCGCAGCGCCGTGCGGACGGACGGAGGGGGCAAGCCGAGGTCGCGCGCCGCATCGCGGATGCCGGCCAGCGGTGCCTCGAGGTTCTTCTGCACGTCGCTGCTGAGCGCCTTGAGCGGCGACACGTAGACGACGTCGATCCCCTCCTTCAGCTCGCCGCTCGCCTCGCGGTGGACCAGCGCGTCGAGGCTCGCCAGGAATGCGGCCAGCGTCTTCCCCGAGCCGGTCGGCGCCGCGATGAGCGTGTCGCGCCCGGCGAGGATCTCGGCCCAACCGCGCTCTTGCGCCGCGGTCGGCGCATCGAAGGTGCGCTCGAACCACGTGCGAACGGCAGGGTGAAACGAAGACGGAACGGGCATTGGACCGTGGTGGCGGTCAGCGGGGGACCACACCCTAACTCCATTCCGCGACGACGGCCGGGGCCGACCGATCGGATTGCGCTGGTTCGAGCGTCATCCCGGCTCCGGGACGAACACGGCGGTCACGGTCTCGAGCTCACCCGTGTCGGAGTAGCCGAAGCCATTCAGGTAGACACGCCCGTCGGGCATCGCGCCCGCGCGAGGGTGCGCCGACCCGTCTCGCTCGCGGATCGTCGACTCCCAGCGTTCGAACCTCCATCCCGGCGCAGGGTGCGCCTCCATCGTCGGCGGCTTCAGCTCCTTGAAGACGACGAGCTTGGGGCCGCACTCGCCGCGCTGCGTCGTGCCGTCGGAGGTGCAGTCGTAGGCGTCGACGAACGTCTTGACCGTCCCCTGACCCTGGATGGCGATCTGCGCGCGCCAGAAGTGGTCGCGCTGCGTGTCGCGCTCCTCTTGCTCCTCCTCCTCCTCGCATCCCTTGCAGCCACGGCAGGCGGTGCCGACGGCCAGGAGCGACATGAGGAGGAGGGTGGCGGCGGCCCTCATCAGCTGGGCGTGCAGCCCTGGCCGAAGCAGATCTGGAGCACGGGGTGCAGCTCGATGCCGTTGGGCGCCACGCCGGTCTGCCCGTGGATGAAATCGAAGAAGCCCACACCCCGCACCGTGACCGTCGCCGAGGGGTACTGCGGCGACGAGGACACGCTGTACTTGGAGTCGACCTCCGAGCGCGCACGGGAGATGAAGCAGCTCCAGGCGCTGCCGGTCGCGCAGCTCGGCGTCGGGATCTCGCCGATCATGGTGTGCGAGCCGTCGCTGAGCACCATGTGGTAGTCGCTGTCCGACTCGAGCTTGATCATCGAGAGCGTGACGTCCTTCAGCTCCCAGAGCGTGGTCTCGGTGGGCGAGGAGCGGCTGTTGCCCCCTCCGTTGGCGGAGAGGGCGGCCAGGGTGGCGATGGTGTTGGGCTGGGGCACGAGGCTCACGCTGCTCGCCTGCGAGTCGGTCCCGGTCTTGACGTTC
>DATBQU010000372.1:0-6815 GCA_036560665.1 Polyangiaceae bacterium | reverse complement strand
GTCGTCGATGAAGCTCGACTCGGGCTTGATGTCCTTCTCGTCGACGTCGAGCTGTTCCTTGATGATTCGCTTGACCTCGCTGGGGATGTCGGTAGCCATCGGTAGCTCGCCTCGTATCGGAAAAACGGATGAGAGTCGAGCGCCAGAGGCGCGAAGGCCCCTGCGCGCTGCCACGGAAACTTCACACGTACATGCCGCCGTTGACGCGCAGCACCTGGCCGGTCACGTACCCGGCCTCCTCGCTGGTCAGGTAGGCGCAGGCCGCCGCCACGTCGCGGGCCCCGCCGGTACGACCCAGCGGGACGATCTTCACCAGCTGATCCTTCATCTCCGGCGTCATGCCCGAGGTCATGTCGGTGTCGATGTACCCCGGCGCCACCACGTTGGTGGT
This sequence comes from Polyangiaceae bacterium, assembly GCA_036560665.1. Classification (GTDB taxonomy): domain Bacteria; phylum Myxococcota_A; class Polyangia; order Polyangiales; family Polyangiaceae; genus Palsa-1150. The sequence continues at coordinate 6,424 of DATBQU010000372.1, read as the reverse complement.
GACGTTACGCGACGCGTACTCCCGCGCGATCGACCGGGCCGCGCCGATGAGGGCCGCCTTGCTGGCCGCGTACGCCGTCTGGCCGACGTTGCCCATCTCGCCGACCACGCTGGACATGAAGACGATGCGCCCCCAGCGGCCCCGCATCATGCTCCGGCTGCAGGCGCGCGCGCAGGCGATGGCGCCGCGCACGTTGGTGGCGAAGAGCCTCTCCAGGTCCTCGTCCTTGAGCCGCAGGAGCAGCCCGTCGATGGAGATGCCGGCGTTGGCCACGAGGACGTCGACCTTGCCGTGCCGCTTCACGATGGCGTCCACCGCCGCGTCGACCGCCTTGGAGTCGGCCACGTCGAAGCCGGACACCTCGGCCTTGCCGCCCCTGGCCACGATGCCGTCGGCGACCTCGCGCGCGGCGGCCTCGCCCTTCACGTAGTTGACGACCACCGTCGCCCCCTGCTCCGCCAGGGCCTCGCAGCAGGCGCGGCCGATGCCGCGCGAGCCGCCGGTCACCAGCGCGATCCTGCCGTCGATGCGGAACATGGGAGCGGCTTATAGTCCGGGGGACAGCGGGGGTTCAACTCCGCCCCGTGGCCCGGGCTACCGCGCCCCTTCCGCCACGAACGCGCCGACCTGCTCGAGGGCGGCGGCGTCCCCCACGCTGAGCACCTTCAGCTCCTTCACGATGCGCTTCACGAGGCCGGCCAGCACCTTGCCGGGGCCGATCTCGAGGGCCTGGGTCACGCCGGACTCTGCCATGAGCCGCACGCTCTCTTCCCAGCGCACCGGCCCGTCGACCTGACGCACCAGCAGCTCCTTGACGCGCTGCGGATCGCGGTTGGCGCCGGCGTCGAAGTTGGCGACGACCGGGAAGCGAGGGGCGTGGACCGCGATCCGCCCGAGCTCCGTCTCCACCACGCGGGCGGCGGGCGCCATCAGCGCGCAGTGGAAGGGAGCGCTCACCTTGAGCGGGATGGCGCGGCCCTTCTCGGCGGCGACGAGCTCCCCGACGCGCGCCACCGCCGCCGCGTGTCCGGCGACCACGATCTGGCCGGGCGCGTTGAAGTTGGCCGGCGACACCACCTCGCCGTTCATGGCCTGCCTGCAGAGCGCCTCCAGCCGGGCCGGCTCCACGCCCATGACCGCCGTCATCGCCCCCGTCCCGGGGGGCACGGCCTCCTGCATGGCCCGGCCGCGCGCGCGCACCAGACGCACCGCGTCCTCCAGCGACAGCGCCTCCGCGGCCACCAGCGCCGAGTACTCGCCCAGCGAGTGACCCGCGGCGAACGCGGGCGGCGCGAGGTCCGGGAGGCGCTCGCGGATGGCGGCGAGCAGGGCCAGGCTGGTGGCCACGATGGCGGGCTGCGCGTTGGCCGTCAGCGTGAGCTGCTCCTCCGGGCCTTCGAGGATCAGCTTCGACAGCGGCTCGTCGAGCGCCGCGTCGACGCGCTCGAAGACAGCGCGCGCCGCGCCGGACGCCGCGAGGACGTCCTTGCCCATGCCCACGGACTGCGAGCCCTGCCCTGGAAAGAGCCACGCGATGGTCATTTCGCCCGCGCGCGTTTACCCCAGGTCGGCGGGGGTGTCACCTGGCGGCGTGTTCGACGGCGGCGGCGGCGCGGACGACGGCGGCGTGGACGGCCTGGGCGCGTGGCGCTCCACGAAGGCCGCGAAGTCCGCCCACCACTTCTCGAGCGGCAGCGCCCGCCCCGGCGACGCCACCCGCGCCGCCACCAGCGTGCGCACCTCTTCCTCGGGCAGCGCCCGGCCGGCTCGGTCGCAGGCGAAGGCGCGCAGCAGCGCGAAGTGGTCGCGCACCGGATCGCTGGCGTCCGTGGCGGTGTCCGTCACGTAGCCGTCGATCAGCGCGATCGCCTCTTCGTTCTTGCCCTGCCGCAGCGCGATCAGCGCCTCGGGCTCGATCAGCGCGTCGCGCTTTCCCTCGGGCAGGCGCCGCCGCGCCACCCCCAGCCACTGCTCGGCCAGGTCGACCTCGCCCCGCGCCACGTGCAGGCGCGCCAGCCACGGGAGGAGCCACGCCATCCACACCGTGCGGTGGGTGAGCCAGCCGGCGCGGTTCACCGTGTACAGCAGCTCGAGGGCGCCGTCCGCGTCCCCGCCTCGGGCGCGGGCGATCCCGAGGAACAGCAGCGCCACGCAGTGGAAGCCCGGGTAGGCGCGGGCGTCGGCCACGAGCGCCTCCAGGCTGCGCGCCGCCACGAAGGGGTCGCCGTCGCGCGCGAGCGTGCCCGCCAGCGCCTTGAGGCGAGCGTTGAGGGCGCGGGCGTGCAGGCGCGAGACGATGATGACGCCCACGCCCCAGGCCAGCGAGCCCGCCAGCAGCCACGGCCTGTCGAGCGCGAACGCGACGATGGCGAAGAGCAGGACGGGGGCCGAGCGCAGCACCCGCCGCAGCCGCTCCGCGCGCCGCGTCAGCGGGACGTACCGTGCCGGTGGCTCCGACTCGCGCTCGACGTCGTCTGCCACGCGGTACGGGCTCAGATCCGGACGATCGCGCTCCCCCACGAGATCCCCGCTCCGAGGGCGCACATGAGGACCGTGTCGCCCGCGCGGATCTTCCCGGCGCGGTAGTTCTCGTCGAGCAGGATGGGGATGGAGGCGCTCGACGTGTTGCCGACGCGCTCGATGTTCATCAGCACCTTCTCGGGGGCCACCTCGACGCGATCGACCACCTGGTCGATGATGCGCTTGTTGGCCTGGTGGGCGCAGATCCAGTCGATGTCCTTCTCGTCCATCCCCGCGCGGGCAACGGCGTCGCGGCTCGCGGAGAGCAGGTTCTTCACAGCCACCTTGAAGACGTCCTGCCCCTTCATGTGCACGTACTGCAGCTTCTGATCGACCGTCTCGTGCGTGGTCGGGCTCTCGCTGCCGCCGCCGGGGATGAAGAGCGAGCGCGCCAGCGCGCCGTCGGTGTGGATGGCGGTGGACAGGATGCCGCGGGGCTTGGGGTCGCCGGCCCTGGCGTCGCTGGGGCCGATCACGGCCGCCCCCGCCCCGTCGCCGAAGAGCACGCAGGTGGTGCGGTCGGACCAGTCGATGACGCGCGAGAGCAGCTCGACCCCCACCACCAGCACGTGGCGCGTCTGGCCGCTGGCGACGAACTTGTCGGCGATCGACAGGCCGAAGACGAAGCCGGCGCAGGCCGCGCTCAGGTCGAAGGCCGGGCAGTGCCCCGCGCCGAGCTTCTGCTGCACGAAGGCCGCCGTGGCCGGCATGGGCATGTCTGGCGTCACCGTGCCCACGATGATCATGTCGAGGTCGGCCCCGGTGAGGCCGGCCATCTGCAGCGCGTTCTTCGCAGCCGCCGCCGCCATGTCGCTGGTGACGATCCCGTCCGGTGCGATGCGCCGCTCCTTGATGCCCGTGCGCTCGATGATCCACGCGTCGGACGTCTCGACCATCTTCTCGAGGTCGGCGTTGGTCCGCACGACCGGCGGCAGGTAGTGACCTGTGCCGAGGATACGCGAGCGGGGCAGGGCGAGCGTGGGCACCGTGGGGTCCCCGCGTTACTCGCTCGAGCTCGACCCGGGTTTCACCGCCCGGCCCTTGTAGTGGCCGCACGACCCGCAGGCGCGGTGCGGCACCACGGGCTCGCCGCAGTTGGGGCAGGGGACGATGTTCGGCGCGGCCACCTTGTCGTGGTTGGCGCGCCGCATGTTGCGCTTCGAACGGCTTGTGCGTCGCTTGGGGACGGCCACGGGGGCTTCTCCTTACTCGGTTGCTGCGTGCTGCTACGTCAGGCTCTTCTTCAGGCGGAGCAAAGGGCGCAGGCGCGGGTCGATCCCGGGGGCCTCCTCCGGCTGCTCGGCGAGCTGGGGCTGGATACCCGGGCAGCCCTCCGAACACAAGGGGATCATGGGGATGCCGAGCAGGAGCTCGTCGCGCACGAGGTCGTCCAGCACCACGGTCTCGCCGTCGTAGGGGATCATGTCGGCCTGATCGGGCACGAGGTCGTCCTCGTCGCCGTGGGCCTCCTCGCGGCTGAGCTGGCCGGGGACCGCCAGGGCGCTGATGGGCTCCTTGACCGTCACCCTGGTGGGCTGGAGGCAGCGCGCGCACGGCACGGTCAGCTCGGCCTGCACCGTCCCGCGCACCACCACGTCGGTCCCGCTCTTGGACAGGCGCACCTCGAGCACGCCCTCCTTCTCCGCCGGGACGACGTCGGTCGCCTCGAACGCCCCGCGGATCCAGGCCGGACGGACGCGGAAGCGCAGCGGCTTGCCCGCGGCGTCCAGATCGCGGACGGGGATGGAGAACTCGTGGGCTTCGGCCATCGGGGCGGGGGAACATGATCCACGCCGCTTCCCTGCGCAAGGCGAGAACGCAAGGCGAGAAGGGGTACGTTCCGGAGACGCGACACCGGCCCGGCCAGGCCGCAAGCTCGAGACGCGGGGAAAGCGAGGTCGTCATGCGCAGCTTGGTTGGCTCGTCGCTGGGGCTCCTGGCGCTGGTGGTGGTCGCGTCGCAGTGCGGCGGCGCGACGGCGGTCATCAGCGGCGACGACGCGTCGGTGGACGGCGCGGGCGGCGACGGCTCCGCGAGCAGCGGCGGCGGCGGCAGCAGCGGCGGGGGCAGCGGCTCCTCGAGCGGGGGGGGGAGCGGCTCTTCCAGCGGCGGCGGCAGCGGCGGCAGCAGCGGCTCGTCCGGCGGCTCGAGCGGCGGGTCGTCGGGCGGCAGCGGCTCGAGCAGCGGGGGGATCGACGCCGGCGGCGTGTGCAACCCGCCCTGCGGCCTCGGGCGCTCGTGCTGCCAGGCGCAGTGCATCGACACCAACAACGACCCCCTGAACTGCGGCGGCTGCAACGTGAAGTGCGACGGGCTAACCCCGTACTGCGCCAACGGCAACTGCCAGAAGCTGCCCTGCTACGGCGGGCAGACCTGCGGCGGCGGCGAGACCTGCTGCGGCGCCAAGTGCTGCCAGTCGGGGGACATCTGCTGCGAGGACGACGGCCCGCAGACCTTCCCCGTCTGCTACACGCCCACCCCGGCCCAGCCGACCTGCCCGCCGGGCTGCGCGCCGCAGTGCGTGAGCGATCGCAACCTGAAGCGCGACGTCGAGCCGGTGGACCCGCAGGCCGTCCTCGAGAGCGTGGTCCGCATGCCCGTCTCGACGTGGTCTTACAAGAGCGACGACCCCTCGGTGCGCCACATGGGGCCCATGGCGCAGGACTTCCGCGGCGAGCTCGGCCTCGGCGACACCGACAAGTCCTACAGCCCCATCGACGCCCACGGGGCGGCCTTTGCGGCCATCCAGGGGCTCTACCAGCAAGTGCAGGAGCAGAACGCCCGCATCGAGCGCCTGGAGAGGGAGAACGAGGCGCTCCGCAGGCAGCGGGAGCCCGCCCGCTGACATGGGTTGACGGGGGGCCGCCCGTCCCTATTATTTCGCACGCGAAACATCTCCTCCCCGGGAGCCCTGCGCGTGCCCACTGCCATCCCCACCGAGATCAAGCCCGAGATCGACTCGATCCTGGAGGCGATCCTCTATCTCTACACGGAGAGCCGCCGGGTCACGAAGGAGCTGGCGCGCTCGGTCGACCTCACCGGCCCGCAGCTCACCGTCCTCAAGATGCTCGAGGGCCTGGGCGACCTGTCGCTGTCCGAGCTGTCGGAGCGCATCCGCGCGCAGAACAGCACCGTCACCGGGATCATCGACCGCATGGAGCGCGAGGGGCTGGTCCTGCGCGCCCGCTCCACCGAGGACCGCCGCGTCGTGAAGATCAAGCTGACCGACAAGGGGTCGCGGATCGCGCGCGCCATCGCCGTCGAGCCGATGGAGATCTTCCGCGGCGCGCTGGAGAGCCTCAGCCCCGTGGAGACGCGCGACCTCCTCAAGATCCTCACCAAGATCGCCCGGCGCGTGCAGACCATCGTGAAGCGCGACGTGGGAAGCCCCAAGGAGTAGCGGACCATGACCGACACCAAGCGCGACAAGGACCTGTGCGTCGTCACCTGCGCCCTCTCCGGCGTGCTCGCCAACCGCGGCCAGTGCCCGCACATCCCCTACACGCCCGTGGAGATCGCCGAGGAGGCGAAGCGGGCCTACGACGCCGGCGCCGCGGTGGTGCACATCCACGCCCGCAACGACGACGGCAGCCCCACCTTCAGCCCGCAGACGTTCGCGCGCATCAAGGAGGAGATCCGCAAGCGCTGCCCCATCATCCTCAACTTCTCGACGGGGACCATCCTGGAGGACGTGAGCGAGCAGTGCACGTACCTGCGCGAGAGCCGCCCCGACATCGGCGCGCTCAACATGGGCACCATGAACTACTCGAAGTACTCCGAGAAGCGGAAGGCCTTCGTCTTCGACATGGTGTTTCCCAACACCTACGGCAAGATCGTCAAGCTCCTGTCCACCATGAACGAGGCCGGCGTGAAGCCGGAGCTCGAGTGCTTCGACAGCGGGCAC
>DATBQU010000371.1:0-18797 GCA_036560665.1 Polyangiaceae bacterium | reverse complement strand
AGCGGCGGTCCGACCGGCTTGCCTGTGCCGTCGATGATGGCGGCATAGAAGCCGTTCGCCATGTCGTAGGTGACGCCCGTCACGCTGGCCAAGGGCACCGGCGCGAGGTCGCCGAAGGCGAAGGGGGTGGCGCCGACGATCGGGTTCGGCGTGAACACGGGACCGGTAGCCCCGCCTTCGCTGCCACCGCCGTCGGCGGCTGCACCGTCGGTCGCGGCATCGCCGCCGCCGTCGTCGCCGGCCTCGGCAGCGCCGTCGCCGCCGCCGCCGTCATTCGCAGGCGTCGTGTAGGTGTAGAATCCGGCCGACGTGTTGGCGCCGTGCTCCACCGCGACGACCGTGTCCCACGCCGGAGAGCCGTGGGCGACCTGCGCGCCGATCGAGCCGGCGTCCATGGGCGACTGGTCGAGCTTCCAGACCTTGAGCGCGAGGTTGCCCGTGGCGGGATCGTACGGGGTCGCCGCAGGAGCGCAGAAGGCCCCCTGCTGCGGGGTCTCGCCCGGTGGGCAGCCGGTGACCGCCGCTAGCCACGTGGTGCCGTCTGCGAGCTGGCCCTGAGGAATCGTGCCGACGTACCAGAAGTCGGTGCCTTCCTTGAGCAGGGCCGGGCCGGAGCCCGCGGTGCCCTTGCCGTCCGGACCGACGAGGCCCTCGCACGGCAGCTCGGCGCCGCCGTCCGGACCGCCGTCCGGGGTGTCGCCGGCGACCGCCGGTGCGAGCGCGTTCAGGACGTAGATGGAGATGGTCAGCGTCTTGAGGTCGAAGCTCGCGAGTTGGGCGGAGTTGCCGGTCGACCCGCCGAAACCGGGGAAGAGACCGGCCACCGGGAAGCTCGGCGCGGTCTTCGTGTCCGGGAACGGGAAGATGCCACCCGCCACCGTGACGGTGCCACCATCCGACGCGTCGCCCAGGCCGAAGCAGAAGCGGAACGGAGGAGAGAGCGGCGACACGGCCGCGTGGGCCAGGAAGACCCTCGCCTTGATGGGCGCTGCCGCCTCGGCTTCGCCGCCGCCGCCATCGCCGCCGGTGCCGGTGTCGCCACCGCCGGTCTCCACGACCGAATTGTCGGGCGCTGCGTCCTTGCCGGTCGTCGTTCCGGTATCGTCGGCGCTGCAACCAGCCGCGGATACGCCCCCGAGGCCACCGGCAACCAGAGCGGCCGCGAGGCCGAACCGAACCCACTTCATCTTTTGCATCTCAATCTCCTTGCCAAAGCCGAAGGCTGGAAGTGCCCGTCCTCCGCGGCCCCCCCGCGCGAGCATCCCCACGCGATGCGCGCAGCCACGGGAGCGTCGACAGAAAGACTAGCCTTGCCGAGGGTGGAGGGGGAGGAAAAAAGTGCCTTCGCGATATGCTGTGGAGCAAGGCCCTGGAACCGCTTTGCGCGCGGCGCCCGCTTTTTTCCGCATATGATGCGTCCCTGACCACGATGCCGACCCGCGCGACCAGCGCATGCGTGCAGTGCGGGCAGCCGCTCGCCGAAGGCGTGAAGTTCTGTGGGCAATGTGGCGCCACGCAGCCGCAAACGCCTGGAGCCGCATGGCCGGCTGGGGCTTCGCCTCCCGCCGCCGCTTCGCCGCCCATCAACGTGGGCGCCCAGACGATGGTCCAGGGCTCGCCCGGCGCTCCTCTACCGCCTGCGCCTGGTCCATCCGCTCCTGCGCCGTCCGCTGCGAACGCCCGCGTCCCGATGAGGACGATGATCGGCGGGAGCGCGCCGGGCGTCGCGCCGGTGGTCGTGCAGCCGCAGACGGCGCCCGCCATGCAGGCCGCCCCCGGCGCGGCGCCACCCGCACCGCCGAGCTCCGGAAGCGCGCTCCCGTTCCAGCAGACGATGCTCGGCGTCCGCTCGCCGGCCGCGCCCCCGGCCGGCAGACCCGCGCCGACTCCTCCCTTGCCGTCCCCTCCCACACCCGGCTCGATGAACCGCACGATGCTCGGCGTCGCCATCCCGGGCATTGCCCCCACGCGCCCACCCGACGAGGGCGCGCCGCCCCCTGCACCGCCCGCCGTCGCCGCCGCTGCGGCGCCCGCCCAAGCGTCGCCACCGCGCCGCCCCCACGCGGCGACCATGCCGCTCCAGGTGCAGTACGTTCCCCCGCCGACGCCGCTCGCGGAGGTACCGGCGCCGCCACCTCCACGGATCGTTCGCAAGAAAGGCGGCGTCCCTCTGGCCGCGGTGGCGCTCATCGCTGCGGCCGTGGTGATCATCGCCGGTGGAGTCCTGGCACTGCTCTGGAAGGGCGCGCCGCCGATCGCCGCGCAACCTCACGCAACCCCCGACGGCAAGGACGTGCTTCACCTCACGTGCGACGCCAAGAGCTGCAAGGACGGCACGGTGGTGACGTTCCAGGGCGAGAAGGCCATCTTCGCCGGCGGCGCGGCCGACCTGCCGCTGGCGACGCCCCTGCACGTCGGCGACAACCCGCTGGTGCTCCAGGTCGATCGGCCCGGCATGGGGCGCGACGAGGCCGTGAAGCTCGTCGTCCCGGTCGGCTACCGCATCCGCGCCGACGTGACGACGATGGGCGCGACCCACCCGAGCATCACCATTCGCGTCGAGGCGCTGCCCGGCGCCAGCGTGCGCATCGACGACAAGCCCGTGGTCCTGGACGCGAACGGCGCCGGCGCCTACGTCATCGACGAGCAGCCCGCCACGGAGGGCCCGGCTGACGAGTCACGCGTCGTCTCGGTGGACGTGCCCTACGTCGTCTCCCAGACCGGACCGAAGGCGCGACCACCGGAGACGGGTACGGCCAGCGCTCGCGTGGCGGTGGCTCCGCTGCGCGTGGACGCGCCCGGGGCGCGCGCGGTCGTCGACGACGACAAGGTGCTCATCGCCGGGCGCGCGGCCAAGGGGGCGACCGTGACCGTCGACGGCGCGCCAGTGACGGTCGGAGCCGACGGTGGCTTCGAGGCGACGGTGCCGCTTCCCGCGCTCGGAGATCGGACGGTTGACGTCCGCGGCGGAACCTCCGCGCTGATGCCGCGGACGGTGCACGTCGTCGTCACGCGGGTCGCGAGCCTGCCCGATGCGGCGAAGGCCTTCGAGCAGCTGGGGCCGGTCGGCTACGACGCTGCGATGCGGGATCTCACCGGCAAGACCGGGCAGCCCATCGTCGTCGACGGCGTGGTGATCGAGTCGCGCGGCTCGGGGCACAGGACGCTCGTCCTCGTCGACGACCGGCGCGGGTGCGCCAGGGGACCGTGCCTCGCGCGAGTCATCGTCGGTCGCGATCTGGTGCTCGCCCATGGCGACACCGTGCGCGCCTACGGCACGATCGCCCGGGCTTTCACCACCTCGACGGGACAGACCGTCCCCGAGGTGGAGAGCCAGTTCGTGGTCAAGGCGAAGCGATGAGTCCGCGCAGGGCGTGGCGCGTCGGAGGCGTGGCCGCGGTCGCCGCCGTCGTCGCGTTCGCCGCCGCGGCCGCGGCGCAGACGGTGGACGTCCAGCGAGCGCGCACCCTGGTGGTGGGCACGCCCCCGGGCACTCGCGCCGACCGAGTCGACGACGCGCGCACCGGCCGCACCCGTACCGGGCTGCCGACGTCGGCGCTGCGGACGAAGTGGCGACTCCCGGTGGGCGCCCTGGTGGAAGTGGCGCCGCTCGTCGACGCGCGTGGGACGACGTACGTCATCGGCACGCGCGGCGAGGTCGTAGCTGTCGCTCCGGACGGCACCGAGCGCTGGCGCGCATCGACCGGAGCGATGCAGCCGGGGCCCGGCGCGCTGCTATCCGACGACACCGTCGTGTTCGTCGACGCCGCCGGCGAGGCGGTCGCCGTGCGCGAGGGGAGCCTGCGGTGGCGCGTGCGCTTCGGGCGCGGCGACGCAGCGCACCCGGCGCCCCTCACGCTCGACGACGGCGGCGTCGTCGTGGCGACCACGCGCGACCTGGCCGTTCTCGACGCCGACGGGCGCGAGCGCGCACGGACCACCCTCGCCGAGCCGACGACCGTGCCCCTCCTGGCGGCGCTCGGCAAGGTCGTCGCCGTGACCGCGAGCGGCGCAGTGTGGACGTGGAGCCCCGGCGCGGAGCCCACCCGGGTCGCAAGCTTCGGCGCGGGCATCGACGACGGGGCGGTGCTCACCGACGACCACACCCTCATCGCCGTCACCGCCGCACGCGGCCACGTCGCCGCGGTGGACCTCGTGCGCGGGACGACGACCACGCGCGCAGTGGCTCCGGCCGGTCTCTGGCTCGGCCCGCCCGCCGTACGTGCGGGCGTCGCCTACCTCGTGCTGCTCGCGCCGACCAGCGAGCTCGCCGTCGGGATCGACGCCTCGGGCGCAGAGCGCATCCGCGCGCCCCTCGGGACACGCCTGCCCGCGGTAACCACCGATGGCGGCGTCGCGCCCCTCGTCGCGGGTCCGCACACGCCTGCGCTGATCGACGACGCGGGGACGCTCGCATTCGCGACCACCGACGGAGCCATCGGCGTCATCGACACCGCGGCCGGGGCCACGGTCGAGCTGCTGGCCGACGCTTGCCCCCCCTTCGCCACCCGGGCCGTCGGCGGCGGAGGCGTGGCCGCCCCCACGGTCGCGCTCGCCCCCCTCGAGCCCGGCGTGTTCGTCGCGGCGTGCAGGTCCGGTACGCTGCTCGCCGTGCACGGTGCAGGACCCGCAGCGGCAGCGAGTGGCGAGCGCCAGCCACCGCATCTATAGTAGAAGTGCATGCGGCCCCGGAAGGCCGTCACGAGGACCAACGATGATCACGATCACCGACAAGGCTGCCGCGAAGGTCAAGGAGATCGCCGAGGCCGAGAGCCTCGCGGGCCAGGGGCTGCGGTTGCGCGTGGTGGGTGGGGGCTGCGCGGGCTTCAGCTACGACCTCTACTTCGAGGACAAGGTCGGCGAGCTCGACGAGGAGTTCGAGTCCAACGGGGTCAAGCTCTACGTCGATCCGATGAGCTTCCAGTACCTCGAGAACACCGAGATCGACTACGTCGAAGGGCTGCACGGCGCCGGCTTCAAGTTCAACAACCCGAACTCGAAGGGCTCCTGCGGCTGCGGCTCCAGCTTCAGCGCCTAGGCGCGCGAACACACCCCCCCCCGGCGACGGACGGGGGCGACGACGGCCATGGGGATGCGTGCGGCTCTGGTTCGCCCTGATGCTCGTCGTGCTGCCGGTCGCCTGCGGCGGCCGCGTCGACGGCGGGGCGGGCGACGGGGGCCCGGGCTCCGGCAGCGGGGGCGGAGGCGGCAGCGGCAGCGGGTCCGGCGGCTCGAGCGGTGGGCAGCAGGCCACCGGAGAAGGTGGGTCGGGGGGCAGTGGCGGAAGCGGGAGCGGCGGGCAAGGCCCGGGCGACTTCCCGGTGTGCCCCTCCGAGCCACCCGCGCCGGGTACGAGCTGCGCGGCGCTCGGGCCGGGTCAGGGCTGCGTGTACTGGACGCACGGGACTTGCCAGTCGTTCCTCTGCGACGGCGGCAGCCTCTGGCAGAGCACGCCGGAGGGCTGCTGAAACACGAACGCCCGAGCCGTGAGGCCCGGGCGTCCGCGGTCGACGTCGCTCTGTAAGCCGAGTTCTGTCTCGCGCCGAGGTCGCCCCCGGCGCGGAGGTGATCATTCCTCTAGGACGGCGGTCGCCCGCCGCCTCGAGCGGCCTACCCGCAGGCTCGGGCGAGCAGCCCTCGACGCCTGCCTACGCGGCCTTGCTCCCGATGGGGTTTGCCGTGCCGCCCGCGTTGCCGCGTGCGCGGTGGGCTCTTACCCCGCCGTTTCACCCTTTCCGTCGAGTCGGCCGCGCGAGGCGGCGAGCGACGGTGGTCTGCTTCTCTGTGGCACTCTCCTCGGCGTTTCCGCCACCGGGCGTTACCCGGCATCGTGCTCTGTGGAGCTCGGACTTTCCTCCCGCGACGCGCCCGAACTGCGGCGCGCCGCCGGCGATCACCCGAGCGGCGTCGACCCGCTGCAATCTGCACCTTGGACGAGCCCCGCGCAACAGGTGCACACTGGGAGCCATGAGGCAGCTCGACGTCGTGGCGGTTCTCCGCGCCCAGGTGTGCCTGGTCTGCGTCTGGCTGCTCGCCCTGCTCTGCGGCTGCTCGGGCGGGCTGCTCGCCCTCAACGCACCGAACGTGTCACCGGCCACGGCGCGGGAGCCGACGACGGTCCAGCTCGAGCCCATCAACACCAAGGGCACCGTGACGGGGGACTTCGCGGCCCCGGGCCCGGCGGCGGTGCTCACCGCGGCGATGAGCACCGAGCTCGCCGGACGCGCGCTCCACGGCGGAGAGCCGGGCGGGTACTCGGTGCGCTGCGCGCTCGATCGCTTCGCCGTGCGCTCGCACGCGAGCATGACCGAGGGCGACGAGATGCTCACGCTCTACGCGGACCTCTCGTGCGAGGCACGGCGTGTGAAGGACGACGTCGTCGTGTGGCGCGGCGAGCTGCGCGGGCGCGCCTGCGAGTCCGCCGCCAACGTCCTCGGCAGCGACGCCAGCACCACCCAGCGCCTGGCGGATCGCGCCTTCTCCGATGCCGCGCGGGAGATGGCGAGCGACCTCGCGCTCCGGGCGCTCGGCCTCCTGGCCGCGCCGAGCGCTCGCGTGTTCGCCGACGAGGCGCAGCAGCGCCTCGGCGCCGGCCTGGACGACACCTCCTACGGACCCGCGGCTCTGGAGGAGAACCCCGCGGCCGTCGAGGGAGCCATGCGCGGCATCGGCGAGCGCGACGTCACCCTCCGCGCGGCCGCCTGGAACGTGGTGGCGATGGCGGCGGGCCCCGGCGACCCGTGGATGGCTGGCGACAAGCTCCAGCTCGACGACGAGCCGCAGGTTCGGTTCGTCCAGTACAAGTCGCTGGCGCGTCTCGGCAGCCCGACGGCGATGAGCCAGCTCCGGGCCGCCGCCCCCAAGGAAGAAGAGGGGCTGCTGGCGGAGTTCCTGTCGGACGTGCTCAGGAGCCAGGGGATCGGGGTGCCGCGGTCGCGACGCTGACGAAGGCCAGCGCCGCCACGAACGGCGCGGCCACCAGCCCGTAGCGGCCCGCGCCGAAGAACGCGGCGTGGACGACGGCCGTCGCCAGGATGACCGCGGCCGTGCAGGGCACGACCAGCGGAGCGCGCGCGAGCGATTGCCGACCCAGGAGCGCCACACACACCACGATCCCCACGTAGCCGAGCCAGCCGTGGTGGGTGATCGCCGCCAGCGCCGCGGCCAGCGCCACGACCTTGCGCGCCACCGCTCGCGGCCCGGCCGCCCACCCGCAGGCCACGAGCGCGCCGAGCAGCAGCAGGCGGCTCACCACCGTCTCCGCCACGCCGAGCCGCACCTTCGCCGCGTCGCCGAACGCCGACGGAGCGCTCTCGTGCAGGTACCAGGGCGCCGCGCCGACGTAATCGAAGGTCGCCCCGAGCTTGGCCGGGGCGCGGGCCAGCCAGGACACCGGCGCGAGGTCGATCTCGCGGCGCGCCGCGCGCTCGAAGCAGGCGTCCTTCCCGGCCTCGTCCCACACCGTCGCGCACTCCGACGGCACGCTCATCGGCTCCCACGCCCCCGACCGCGTCTGCGCGCCGATGAGCAGGTTCCACCCGCCGTTGACGCTGACCAGCGCGCAGCGGTTCATGCGTACGCAGTTGCGCGCCGTCCACGGCGCGACGCACGCGAGCGCGAGCGCCGTCACCGCCGCCGCCGTCGCCCAGCGCGCACGGGCCGCCGCGGTGGCGGGCACCGCGAGCGCGCCGAGGACCGGGGCGAGCACCAGCGACTGCGGTCGCACCAGCGTCGCCACGCCCATCGCCACGCCGGTCGCGACCACCCACGGCCACGCTCGCGTCGCCGTCCGCGCGCGCGACGCGACGGCCGCCGCGATCACGAGCAGCGCCGCCGTCACCCCCTCGGTCATCATCGCCGGCGTGTAGGCCACGAGCGCCGGGTGGAGCGCGACGGCGAGCCCCGCCGCCAGCGGTCGCCAGCGCGCCAGGCCCTCGCCGTCGACGAGCCGGTACGCGCCGTACCCCGCCGCGGCGCCCAGCAGCGCGTTGACCGTCATCCCCACCGCCCCCGAGGCGCCGAACACGGCGTAGGCGACCGCCAGGATCGCCGGGTAGCCGACCGGGTAGTGCGCCGCGTACGTCACCGCGCCGTCCGGCCACAGCCAGGTGTAGCCGTCGCCCGACGCCAGGCGGCGCGCCAGCACGTCGTAGTAGTGCCCGTCGGCGACCGCGGGGAAGAGATCGTGCGCCCACGCCACGACGGCGAGGCGCACGGCGAGCGCCGCGGCGAGGACCAGCCACGCGTCGAGGCGACGCGGGAGCCTCATCTCAGAGCCATCGAAGGCCACGCAAGGCGACGATCACCTCGCACAGCGGCAGCCCGACCACGTTGGTGTAGCTCCCGTCCACGCGCTCCACGAACGCGGCGGCCCGCCCCTGTACGGCGTAGGCGCCGGCCTTGTCTCTCCCCTCCCCCGTCGCCGCGTAGGCGCGAGCCTCGTCGAGGGTGACGGACCGGAACGTCACCCGCGTCGTCACCGTCTGCGCGTGCGCCGGCTGCGCGCCCGCTCCGGCGGGGGCCAGGAGGAAACGCGTGCTCACGTCGTGCGTCGCGCCCCCCAGCCGCTCGATCATGGCGCGGGCGTCATCGTCGTCCACCGGCTTGCCGAGCACCGCGCCATCGGGTGCCACCACGATGGTGTCGGCCACCAGCACGCCGCCCGCCACGCCGAGGTCGAGGGCGCGCACGGCGTCGAGCTTGGCCATCGTCACGCGCTCGAGGTACGCCAGCGGCGCCTCGCCGGGGCGCGTCGACTCGTCCACCTCCGCCTTGCGCACGACGTGTGGCACGCCGACCATCGCCAGCATCTCGCGCCGCCGCGGCGAGCCGCTGCCGAGGACCAGGGGCCGGCCCGCTTCGATGCGCGTGCGCACGAGCGCGTTCTTACCTTCTCTTCCACGCTCGTTCCAGGCCCTCCCGCGCCACCGCCGCGCGCTGGTAGGGGCTGTCGCGAGACGTGAAGGGCAGGAGCACGTCCGGGACGATCCCCGCCACCTCGTCCGAGCCGTCGGCGCGGAGGCGCACGCAGTCGGGCACTCTCACCTTCAGCCCCGAGTTGCGGAGCACGGTCGGGATGCCGCCGTTGGTGTAGCCGCACCCCGCCCCCACCGTCGGCGCACCCGCCACCATCGCCGCCCCGTTGTCGCGCAGCATGGCGGTGAAGAGCTCGGCCGAGGAGGCCGTATACTCGTCGACGAGGACGACGACCGGCAGGCGGTTCGCTCCCTCGCGGTAGCGGTACTGGCCGGGCTTGAAGAGGAGCTCCTCCGCGTGCAGGCCGGCGAACGCTCCCGACTTCGCGTACGGGAGGAGGCCCGACGTGTAGTACGCCGTCCGCACCAGCATCGAGCAGGCAGGCGCCGGCCCGCCCTTCGTCCACAGGCCGCTGGTGTCGCACGGTCGCTCGGCGTCGGCGATGGCGGCGCGAAGCACGCTCGCCGCCGAGGCCAGCGTGGATCTGCGCGCGTCGTTCACGCCGGCGACGTCGGCCTCCACGTCGTGCAGCATCTGCTTCAGGTTCTCGCTCCAGTGCGGGTGGCGCGGAAACAGCATGCGCGGCGCGCGCAGCGGCAGCGCCGTCATCTCGCGCGCGGCCGGATCGACCCAGTCCGAGCCGCCGCCGTTGCCCGTGAGATCGACCACGACGCCCGCCGCCCCGGCCTTGCGCAGCGACGCCAGACGCCTGTCCAGCGCGGCGAGCAGCAGGTTCGACACAGCCAGCTCCACGCGGAAGCCGCACTCGTCGTCGCACGCGGCGTCGTCCGCCAGGCCGAGCGACAGACGCGCGGGCTCGCACAGCGCCGGATGGATCTCGGTCATGAAGAGCGCGATTCGCACGACGCCGAGCCGCACGCCGGACGGCAAGCGCAGGACGCCGCCGGGCATGTCCACCGCGTCCGCGTCCGCGCTCGGCTCGAAGCCGGGCACCAGCGTGAAGTCGACGCCTTCCTTGACGCGCTGGTGCCCGTAGCCGAGGCGGTCGCAGAGCGGACGCGCGGCGGGCGCCGGCTCGCTCGACGGCGACGGCGCGCTCTCGGGCGCGGCGGCGAGCGCGAGATGACCGTCGCCGAAGGCGCGCAGGAACGACTGGAGCGCCCGCCTCGCCGCGTCCGCCGTCCGGGCGTCGCGCAGCTCGGCCTCGGTGCGCGCCGCCAGCGCCGGCAGGTCCATGTGGCGCTGCTCGCGCGCCGCCTCGAGGTTGGCGTAGTGCGACGACAGCTCGCCGAGGAGCTGATGGAAGTCGGCGAGCCACGGCGCCGGATCGAACGCGGGCGGCCCGGCCACGACGGGCGCGACGGGCGACGGCGCGGAGGACGCCGCCGGGCAAGGCGACGACGGCAGGGACTGCGCCTGCGTCGTCGCGACCGGCGCCGCGCACGACGCCACGAGCGGGAGCCAGCATGCAAGGAGGCGCGCGTGCATCGCGCCATCCTACCGGGCCAGCGCCGGCTCAGGGGGACGCGGGCGGCGCTCCCCTCTTCAGCGCGGACGCCGGGATCTCGCCGGAGGCGACGAGCCGCTCGAGGTCCTGGGGGGTCACGTACGTCTTGTGCAGGATGGCCATCGCCTTGCCGATCGCCGCCGCCTGATCGGGGTCCGCCACGGTCTCGACGCCGTGATCGGAGCCCACGCGCATCGAGAACTCCGCCCCCACGGAGAAGCCTCCCGGCTGCGAGGACCCCTCGGCCGACACGTCCAGATGGCACACCTCCGCCGGGCCGTCCTTCGGCCAGCGCAGTCGCCCCGAGATCGACCCGCGCGGGGGGATGCTCGCATCGCGGAAGACCTCGGCCACGGGGTGGCTCTCGGCGGTGGGCGGAGCCGGAGTGGGCGTGCAGGGCACCTGCCGGAACGCGAGCGACGCCAGGCTCGCCGTCTCCTTCGCGTCGAGGTTCTTCAGCACGACGTCGATGAAGCGCGCGCCGTCGGCGTCGGTGGCCGGCTCGGGGTGAAAGACGGCGTAGAGCTGGATGCGGTGATCGCTCTGCTTCAGCTCCTCGAGGCGATTTCGCATGTAGATGTCCACGACGCCGGTGAGGAGCACCTTGCCGCTCGCGTCGAGCGCGTCGGCGGTGACCAGGTAGGTGAAGACCCTCTTGCCCGGCCCTCGCTGCTCCTCGTTCGGGTAGACGTGCGCCGCGTCCGGTGCCTTGGTGGTGACGCCCGGGGAGCCGTCGCCGAAGTCCCAGCGGAACGCCGCCGGCTGCAGGGGGCGGCCGGCGTCCGAGCCGTCGTTGCTCATGATCACCGCGTGGAAGCGCGCGTCCTCCTCGACCGACGTCGGCTGGCTGCCGTTGACCCAGAGCGAGCGCGGCGTGTCGCAGTCCTTCAGCGTGACGAAGGCGCCGGTCTGGACGAAGTCCGCCAGCGGCTTCGTGCGATCGCCGCGATCGGGATCGCCCAGCCGCACCGGGATCTTGTACGGCCCCGCGGCCGTCCCGGGCACGATGACCGCCGCGGCCCACCCGACCTTGCCTCCGATGGTGGGCACGAGCTGATCGACGTTGCCGTCGTCGTCCTCTGCCTCGACGTGAATGACGGTCCTCTCGCCGCGGCAGACCTCCGGTTTGTCCACCGTCACCCGGACGATGCGGAACGGCAGATCGGGGCGCAGGATGTCGGGGAACGGATCCTTGTCCGGCTCGACGATGGGGGCGCGCGGCCCGAGCCCGACGCGGAAGGCGGGGACCTGCACCGTGATCGTCGCCTCGGCGCTCCGCTCGGTCCCGCGCGGGCTGCGAACGGTCACCTTGACGACGTACTCGCCCGCCGAACGGCCGCGGAAGCGGACGGAGGGCCCGGTGCCCTCGATGTCCGCCGTCGGCGCCGCCCACCGCCAGCTCCATCCTTCGCTGTCCGCCTGCGCCGGGATCACCGCGGCGGTCAGCTCGACGGCGCTCCAGGGCGCGGCCGTCGCCTCGCCCGGCGTGAGGGCGATGGCCCAGGCGCGCTCGCGCCGCATCCACAGCCACGCGGCGACGACGGCGAGGGCCACACCCATGCCAAGCAGCACCTGCGTGCGCCGCCGCGCGCTCCCCCTGCCGGCCATGGCTGCGACTCCGCCGCTAGTAACACTGCCCGGGGTGACAGACCATCTGCTCCTGCGTCGTGTAGTACCCCGCGACCAGGCCGACCGGCTCCTTCTTCCCGGTGAAGGTGGCCACCAGCTGCGCCGGCGTGACCACGGCGGTGACGGGCACGCTCCAGTTCTCGGTGTTCGTGTCCCACGGGTTGCCGTAGAGGAACGTGTTCACGACCTGGTTCGCCGCGTAGCGGGGCCCGCCCGGGCAGTACACGGACTCGAGCCAGCTCGACATGTTCGCGGCCTGCCCGTAGATGGCGTTGTACATGGCGCTCACCGCGTTGGCGACGGTGGCCGCAGAGTACGCCTTGGGCGCCGGGCGGGGCACGTGGCACGAGGTGGTGAGCATCTCGACGCACATGCCGTTGGGGACGTTGTGCGAGAAGCCGTAGAGGTCGTAGCCGATGGCCGGCGACGCGTAGGCGCCGAGGGGCCACACGATGCAGTTGTTGCCGGTGAAGATGTCGTTGGCGCTGGCCACGCTGGCGCCGTGCAGCACCTCGCCCGCCTGGAACGAGTTGTAGTTCGTGTCGGCGAAGACGGCGGCCTGCGCGCCGGGAGCCATGGGGCGCAGCTGGTAGGGATCGAGCGGGTGGCTGCAGTCCCAGGCCTTGATGATCGAGTTGGGGTCGCCGACGTTGTGGAAGACCTCGCCGGTGGCGCGGAAGACCAGCATCGAGTGGCTGTAGTTCTCGCCGATGGCCTCGATGATGGGCGCGATGGGCGTGGTGGCGCTCAGGTAGTTGACCACCGCGTCGCCCGGGTTGGCGTTCGAGTACCGGCCGTGGACGTAGACGGTCACCTGCTGCGGCTCGCAGCAGTTGGCCTGCGCGCCGCGCGGGCACGCGACGGCGGCCAGGCAGAATCCCACCAGTGACGCACCGACCTGCGTTCGGGTCATGGCTCTCCCTCGCGTGACGGGCGTCCGGATGCGGCCCGAAAGCCCGAGCGTCGCACGATCCAGACCAGAGCAAATGGGCAGCAATCACGCGCGCACGACTCCCGGCGTCGGGGTGTGGCCCCCGCACGCACGGGGGTGCAGCCCCTGGGGACAAGAGGGGCGGGAGCGGGGGGCGACTCCCTTTCCGGAGGCGCCCCCCGATTCCCTGGTTGTCACCGATCGCGCGCTATCTACGGACTAGCCGTGCGTGGTCGGCGTCGCTCCGCCACCGGCGGCCGCGGATGCGGCCGGCGCGGGAGGCTCGGCGGGGGCCACGGGCGCAGAGGGCGCAGGAGCCGTGCCGGGCGTCACGACGAGCTTCGCCGTGACGTTGCCCTTCACGCCCTTCTTCACCTTCTTGCTCGTGATCCCGCGCGCCGCCCGGGTGGCGTTGCGCTTGGCGGTGGCGACCGCCTTCTGCTCGGCGGTCAGCGGAGCCCGCGCCTTGGGGGGCGCGAGTCCGAAGTCACCGAGGGCGTCGGCCTGGTTGCCGAAGGACACCCGGACGAACGCCTCGAGCTCGCCGATGAGGGCGAGCAGAGCCGGTGCCTGGGCGTTCTCGGTAGCCACCTTCGCCGCGGCGGCGGCCTGCGCCGTTTCCACGGCGACGCGGTTGTCGACGAAGCTCCGGATGAGCGTCGTCACCTCGTCCACCGTGCGCGTCACGCCCCCGAGCGCGAGCTTGTCGCTCCCGTTCGGGAAGCGCTTCTTGGCCCCCGCGATCATCTGCCTCGCCAGGGCCGCCTTCGCTTCTTTTCCACGATTGGTCGTCATGATCTGCCTCTTCGTTCTTTCCGAGGGTTTCCTTGCCCTCACCGGTTAAGTGGGCGCGTGGGTCATGGATTCCTCGGTTTTTCTTTCGAGGCGCGGCGCTTTTCGCGAAAGACGAGGCAAGACGCGACGTTGCGTCGCCGACAGATGGCCCAGGGAGGGGCGCCGCGCAGGACGGCTCGGCGGGCCAGTCGCCCGTCGCGCGTACGGACCCGTTCGCGTCGTCGACCGACTCGCGCATCGTGCGTACCGCCCCACTCGCAGCGTCCACGGACCCGTCGGTCGCGTGCATCGGCCCACCCACGTCGTCGACCGGCCCGCCCGTCGCGTGTACCGGCCCACCCACGTCGTCGACCGGCCCGCCTGTCGCGTGTACCGACCCGTCCGCGTCGTCGACCGGCCCGCCTGTCGCGTCGACAGGGCATCCCGCAGCGCCGACGACCGTGTCCGTCGCGCGTACGGGCTCGCCCACGTCGCTCGCGGGACCCTCGGTCGAGCCTGTGACCGAGGTCACAGCGGCTGCGGGACCACCGGTCGCGCGTGCGGATGGGGTCACGCCGCGCGTGGAAGCGCCCGCAGCGCGCGTGACCGGGCCCGTCCGCTTCGCTTGGGCTCCCGTCGCGCTTACTGGAGCATCGGTCGCGCTCACAGGCTCGTCCAAGGACGACAAGAAGGCACCCGGAGACCACGTCGACCCCTGCGTCGACGGCGCGGGTGTGTCGGTCGACGATGCGGAGGAGTCGGTCGACGACGCGGACGCCCCCGTCGACGACGCCGATGCGTCCGGAGACGACGCCGACGAGCCCGTCGACGACGACGGCCCGGTCGAAGGCGACGATCCCTCGTCCGCACCGCTCGCGCCCGAGGTGATGACGCGCTTCCTCTCGTCGAGAGAGGCGAGGACCGTGACCATGATGCTCGATGGCTTGGCGGCTTTGCGTCTTGGCGGCCTTCTCCTCCCCTCGATCTAATCCTCGCTCTTCACCCCGCGTGATAACGTCGTCCCCGATGCGCCCTCGCATCGTCCTCTTCGCTTCCGCGGCCTCGCTCGCCCTGTCGCTCGCCGCGTTGCCCGCCGGCGCCACGGATTGCTCGGGCATCCTGAGCACGTGCCTCAACGACGACACGCTGTGGCCGCACGCGGGGCCGGCGCGCTTCGTCGCCGTCGGCTCGGCGGAGACGGTCGCCCCCGGGCAGATCGGCTTCGGCCTGGTGGCGAGCTACCTGTCGCATCCCATCATCCTGCACGTCGCCTCGCCCGGCGGCGGCCAGGGCAGCGACCAGTACGCCATCAACGACCAGGTGAACGGCACGTTCCTGTGGTCGTACGGCGTCACCGACCGCCTCCAGCTCGATCTCGCCGTGCCCCTCACCTTCGGGCAGGGCGGCACCGGCCTCGCGCCCGTGACCGGCGGCGACGGACCGAAGGACACCGCCGTGCGCGATCTGCGCTTCGGCTTCGCCTACGCCCTCGTGCCGCGGCTGCGCGTCTCGCCGTACCCGATGGGCGACTCCGACCTGGCGCACCGCAACGTGTGGGCGCTCGTGGCGCGCCTCGAGGTCAGCGCGCCGACGGGCGACCGCGACCAGTTCGCCGGCGAGCGCGCGGGCGTGTTCGTGCCCAGCCTGGCGGCGGACTACCGGCGCGGGCGGTGGTTCGCGGGCCTGGAGGTGGGCGCGCGCGTGCGGCCGACGAACGAGCTGCTCGGCGCGCGCGTGGGCACGCAGCTCGTCACCTCGGCCGGGGTCGGCTTCGACGTGCTCCGGCGCGACCTGCTGAGCACGGCGCTCGAGGCCTGGGCGCTGCCGACGTTCGCCGAGCAGAGCGACGTCACGCGGAGCCCGCAGGGCACGTACGTGAGCACGCCCAACGGCAAGACCATCACCCCCGCCGAGTGGCAGCTGTCGGTGCGCTCGGCGCCGCTGCGCGGCGGCGACTTCGCCATCCAGGCCGGCGGCGGCGGCGGCATCCCGCTCTCCAGCGACGCGGCGGTGACGACGCCCCGCTTCCGCTTCACCCTCGGCGTGCGCTGGGCGCCGCTCGCGCACGACACCGACGGCGACGGCGTGCCCGACGCGGTCGACCGCTGCCCCCGCCTGCCCGCCCGCGGCCAGCCCGACGGCTGCCCCGCCGCGACGCCCGCGCCCCCGTCGGCGCCCGCGGTGGACCTGCACCTGTCGAGCGCGAGGGACGTCTGCACCACCGAGCCCGAGCTCGTCGACGGCTTCAAGGACGACGACGGCTGCCCGGACGAGGATCAGGACAAGGACGGCATCCCGGACCGCTTCGACAAATGCCCTCTCGTCGCGGAAGACTTCGCCGGGATGGCCGAGGGCTGCCCCGACAAGAAGTGAAGGCCGGGGACCGGCCGTGCTAAACGCACCGTCGTGAGTTGGTCCTCCAGCCCCAGCGACAAGTCCCGGCACCTCGTCCTGCGCGCCTCGGCGGGCGAGTCGATCCCGGACTCGCTGGTGGGCAAGCTGCGCGACGAGCAGGTGGCGTGCGGGTGGCTGCGCGCCAGCGGCGTGCTCTGCGACGTCGAGCTTCGCGCCTTCGACGGCGAGCTCGGCACGCTGGGCAGCACGCGGCGCATCGCCGGCAACGTCCACGTGCTCGCGCTCGAGGGCAGCATCGGGATGTCCGAGGGCGAGCCCTCCTTCTCGCTGCGCGCCCTGCTCGCGCGCGAGACCGACCGCGGCCTGGAGACGCTGGCCGGCGAGATCGCCCACGCCCGAACCGTCGCGCTCGAGGTGCTGGTGACGGCGCTCGACGACGTGACGCTGGAGCGCGCGCTCGACGAGTCGGCCGGCGTGTGGCTCCTCGGCACGGCGTCGTCGGCCTCGGTGTCGCCGGCGTCTCCGGCCGTCCGCCAGGCGCCCGCGCGTCCGGCGCCGGCCGCTCCTCCTCCGGCGTGGAACGCCGCGCTCGAGGCCAGCGAGCGCGTCGAGCCCCCGCGCGCCCGCTTCGCTGCCGCAGGGCCGCCCTCGCCTTCCGCCGGCGCGCCCATGCCCGAGCGGCCCCCGAGCGCCCGCCGCGCGCTCGACCTCGACGCGGTGATGCCCGAGGCCGGCGACGTGGTGGAGCACTTCGCCTTCGGCCGCTGCGAGGTCCTGAAGAGCGACGGCGATCGCCTGCACCTCAAGGTGGGCAAGGACGGCCGCATCCGCGAGATCGCCCTGGAGATGCTGCGTGTCTCGCGCATCGACGCCGGCGACGACGGCCCGGGCGGCGAGCGCCAGGGCCGGCGCTTCAAGCTGGAGCGGCGCCTCTGAAGCTCATTGGCCCCCAAGGACTTTTTCACCCCTGTCACGTTCGCTTGACGCTCCGCGTGCTGAAAGATTAAGCCGTCCCCAACCGTTGTCCGGTCGATTGGAGAGGAAGCTCATGATGAGACTGCTCGCACACCCCGTCGCCGTACTCGCGCTCGTCGCCGCCGCCGGGCCGCTCGCTTGCGGGGGCGACAAGCCGCCCGTCAAGGGACCGGACACCGCCAAGGGCGCGTCCAGCGCGTCGCCCGGCACGCACCCCCGTCTCCCCCAGCAGGTGCCCGACTCGCCCACCGCCAGCGCCGTTCGCATCTCGGACGAGATCGTCAAGGCCTGCGGCATCAGCGCGCCCGACGCGTACTTCGCCTTCGACTCGGCCAACGTGCGCAAGGACGACGCGGCCGTGCTCGACCAGGTGGTGACCTGCTTCACCTCCGGTCCGCTCAAGGGGCGCACGCTCAAGCTCGTGGGCCACGCCGACCCGCGCGGCGGCAGCGACTACAACATGACCCTCGGCCAGTCGCGGGCCGACGCGGTGGGCGGGTACATGATCGGCAAGGGCATGGACAAGGGCAAGACCGAGTCGACCTCCCGCGGCGCGATGGACGCCACCGGCACCGACGAGCCGACCTGGGCGCGCGACCGTCGCGTCGACGTGATGCTCGGCGGGCAATGACCTTCCTCCAGCAGGCGGTGCAGGTCGACGCGCCTTCCGCACCCTCCGCGGCCGACGCGCCCACGGTGAAGCTCGATCTGGTGGGCCTCTTCACCAGCGCGGCGTGGCCGGTGCGCATCACCATCGGCCTGCTCATCGTCTGCTCGCTCCTGGTGTGGGTCATCGCCGTGCTCAAGATGCTCCAGCTCGGGCGGCTTCGCGCCACCGAGGGCGACTTCGAGCGGCGGGCGCGGCGCGCGGGGACGGCGGGCGAGCTCTTCGACGTGGCGGGCGCGCGCGGGTCCGCGCCGGGGGCGCGCATCGTGGGCGAGCTGCACGCCCGCGGCACCGGGGCGCAGATCGAGCGCCTGCGCGCCGTGGCCGACCGCGCCATCCTGAGCGAGGGGCAGAGCGCTCGCGCGCTGATGTGGTTCCTCGCCTTCATCGCCTCGGGCGCGCCGTTCATCGGCCTGTTCGGCACGGTGTACGGGATCATGGACGCCTTCATCCGCATCGGCGCGGCCAAGACGGCGAGCCTGCCCGTCGTGGCCCCGGCCATCGGCGAGGCGCTCATCACCACCGCCATCGGCCTGGCCGCGGCCATCCCGGCCGTCTTCTTCTACAACTGGATCGACAAGCGCGTGGGCGACTTCGTGTCCGAGCTCGAGGCCGCGGCGGCGGAGTGGGTCGCGCTGGTCGCCGAGCAGCACGGCCCGCTCGGACCGGACTCCGCCATCCCCCTGGTGAGGCGGTAACGGACCATGGCGCTCTCCACCGGCGGTCGCGGCAAGGGAGCCTTCACCGAGATCAACGTGACGCCGCTGGTCGACGTCATGCTGGTGCTGCTCATCGTCTTCATGGTCACCGCGCCGCTGCTCACCAGCGGCCTGCACATCGACCTGCCCGAGGTGCAGGCGTCCAACACCCCCATCAAGGACGCCAAGCTCATCCTCTCCATCACCAAGGAAGAAAAGATCCTCTTCGGGGAGGACGACGTCACCAGGGACGTGGAGAAGGTCCTGCTCGAGAACCCGCGCGTGCAGAAGGAGCACGAGCTCTACATCCGCGCCGACAAGGAC
>DATBQU010000370.1:0-7587 GCA_036560665.1 Polyangiaceae bacterium | reverse complement strand
CAGATGCCGCAGCCGCCGCAGCGGGCGACGATGGCGGCGCCGCCGTCGACCGACTGCAGCTGGCAGAAGCCGAAGCCCGGCTGGGCGCCCTTCGGCGCCGCGGCGTTGCACCAGGCGGTGCACTGCTCGGTGCCGGCGTCGACGCCTGCGAGGCCGGTCCCACCGTCGCCCAGGCAGGGGATCTCCACCTCGTAGCTGCACACCTGGCTGTCGCACGACGTCGCGCTCAGGAGCTGCGGAGCGCAGACGGTCGGGTCGACGTTCGACGTCGTCGTGGTGAACATGCCGCAGCCGAAGCCGCCGGAGCTCGCGCCGCCAGACGAGCCCCCGCTGCCGCCGCTGCCCGAGCCTCCCGAGCTCCCGGAGCCGCCGGAGCTGCCCGAGCCTCCGGAGCTCGAGCCGCCGGTGCCGGGCCCCGTGGTCTGACCGCCGCAGGCGGAGATCGTGAGCATGGCAACGATCCCGAGGAACGTGGTCACGAAGGCGGCTGCACGGGGGCGCGAGAAGCTCATGGCTCACCTCCAGAGCAGCACGCGTGCCACGCGAAAGCTCGCGATATCTTGCAGAAGTCTCCCGTGTCAGGCTGTGCCGCGAGGCGCCGGTCCGGTCGCCCCTGGCAGGGAGTGCCTCCCGAGGCGCTTGGCGATGCGGAAGCCCATCTCCAGCGCCTGTCGGTAGTTGAGGCGCGGATCGCACGCGCTCGCGTAGTTCCGGTCGAGATCGTCGACGGTGACGCCCGACGCGCCGCCGATGCACTCGGTCACGTCCTCGCCGGTGAGCTCGAAGTGGACGCCGCCGAGGTAGGTGCCGCACGCGTCGTGGACGTCGAACGTCGTCTCCACCTCGCGCAGGATGTCGTCGAAGTCGCGCGTCTTCACGCCCGAGGCGGTCGCCTGGGTGTTGCCGTGCATGGGGTCGCACACCCAGAGCACCGTCCGTCCCGCGCGCTTGACCACCTCGACCAGACCCGGCAGGACGTCGCCCACCTTCGACGCGCCCATGCGCGTGATGAGCGCCAGCTTGCCCGGCTCGTTGGTCGGGTTGAGCGCGTCGATGAGGCGGAGCGCCTGGTCGGCAGTGATGCTCGGCCCGAGCTTGATGCCGAGCGGGTTCTCGATGCCGCGGAAGAACTCGAGGTGGGCGCCGTCGAGGGCGCGTGTCCGCTCGCCGATCCACGGGAAGTGGGTGGTCAGGTCGTACCACCCCTGGCGGCGAGGGACCTGCCGCGTCTGGGCGGACTCGTAGTGGAGGTTGAGTCCCTCGTGGCTGGTGTAGAAGTCGACGCGCGTGAGCTCCTCGACGGTGCTCTCGCCGAGGGCCTCCATGAAGCGGAGCGCCTCGGCCAGCTGCTTGGTGGTGCGCTCGTACTCCTGGCGTAGCGAGTCGGGCACCTTGGCGCGGCGGAAGAACATGAGCTCCCACTGCTCGGGGTGGTGCACGTCGGCGAAGCCGCCGGCGGAGAGCGAGCGGATGAAGTTGAGCGTCATCGCGGCGTGGCTGTAGGCGGCGATCATGTTGTCGGGGTCGGGCCGCCGGCCGGACTCGCTGAAGTCGGCGCGGTTGACCATGTCGCCGAAGTAGCTGGGGCGGACGACGCCCTCGCGCGACTCGACCGGCTTGCTGCGCGGCTTGGCGTACTGCCCGGCGAAGCGCCCCACGCGGACCACCGGGCGCTTGCCCTCGTGGATCATCACCAGCGACATCTGGAGCAGGATCTTCAGCTTGTCGGCGATGACCGACGAGCGGCAGTCGGCCAGCGTCTCGGCGCAGTCGCCTCCCTGGAGGAGGAAGCGCCTGCCCTGCTGCGCGTCGCCGAGGAGCGCCTTGAGCCGCGTGATCTCCCACGAGGTCACCAGCGGCGGCAGCTCGCGCAGGCGCGCGTACGCCGCGTCGAGCGCCGCGGCGTCGTCGTAGGCGATCGCCTGCGCGTCGACCTTCGACCTCCACGATTCGGGCGTCCAGGGGGGCGTCGTGGTCACGGGGCGACGGTCTAGCACGAGGCCGGGGCGGCGCTCGCGCTCCGCCCCCTCCGGCTAGACCCGGTCGCGCCCGTGCGGCGCGAGGAAGTCGATGGCGGGCCCCCTGGCGACGATCCCCAGCGGGTTCAGCATCCGGTGCGAGCCGTAGTAGTGGCGCTTGATGTGGTCCATGTCGACCGTCTCGGCGACGCCCGGCACCTGGTAGAGCTCGCGCGTGAAGCCCCACAGGCTGGGATAGTCGACGATGCGGCGCAGGTTGCACTTGAAGTGCCCGTGGTAGACGCTGTCGAAGCGCACCAGCGTCACCCACAGCCGCCAGTCGGCCTCGGTGATGCGATCGCCCACGAGGTACCGCCGCGAGGCGAGCCGCGCCTCGAGCGTGTCGAGCTCCGCGAAGAGCGCGTCGAACGCTCGATCGTAGACGGCCTGGCTGGCCGCGAAGCCCGCGCGGTAGACGCCGTTGTTCACCCGGGAGTAGACGCGCGCGTTGACGGCGTCGATCTCGGCGCGCAGGTCCGCCGGGTAGAGGTCGAGCTCCGGGTGCTTGGCCCACGCGTCGAACTCGCGCTCGAGCATGCGCACGACGTCGGACGACTCGTTGTTGACGATGCGCTTCGTCTTCGTGTCCCACAGCGTGGGCGTCGTCGCGTGTCCGGCGTAGCGCGGGTCCGTGGCCCGGTAGGCGTCCATCAGGTACGCGAAGCCGTTGATCGGATCGCGCGTGTGCCCGGGCCCGTCGGTGAAGGCCCAGCCCTGCTCGCCCACGATGGGGTCGGCGATGGTGAGCCCGATCACGTCCTCGAGGCCCTTGAGCTTGCGCACGAGGATGGTGCGGTGCGCCCAGGGGCACGCGTTGGCCACGTAGAGGTGGTAGCGCCCGGGCTCCGCGGCGTACCCCGACGATCCGTCGGCCGTGATCGTGTCTCGGAAGTGGCTCTCGGGCCGTGCGAAGTCGCCCTCGCGGGTGCGCACCGGGTCGTGCATGAGCCGGGAGCCTAGCGCGCGTCGTCGTTCGCTGCCTGCCTTCGCCCCTCTCGGGGCACTATCCTTCGGGAAGGAGGTCTTCATGCTTCGCATCGCTTCGAGTATCGCCCTCTTGTGTCTCGTGGGGTTCGCCTGCGGAGGATCGAGCAGTACGATCCAGGGAGGGGGCGACGACGGAGGCACGGGCCCCAACGGGGGGCCGGCCGTGCCCGATCCGGGGACGGGTACGCCGCGCCAGAACGTCGCGTGCAGCGGCGGCAACTGCGCCTGCTCGTCGGGCAACTGCCAGGGATCGTGCGGGGCGCCGCCGTGCACGATGGACTGCTCGAGCGGCAACTGCGAGCTCTCGTGCCCGCCCACGGGCGACTGCACGATGAGCTGCTCGAGCGGCCACTGCCTGACCTACTGCGGCGACGGCACCTGCACCGTCGACTGCTCCGCCGGCGGCTGCAACACGTCGTGCCCGAGCGGCGCGACGTGCGACGTGGCCTGCTCGAGCGGCGGCTGCCTGCTCGCGTGCGCGGCGGGCTCGACCTGCGTCGTCGACTGCCCGGCCGGCAAGTGCAGCGAGCAGTGCGCCGCGGGGGCCCATTGCTCGTTCAAGAACTGCTCGGCGGGATCGTGCAGCTGCACCGGCGCGGGGTGCACGCAGTAGACTCGCCTGGTGCGTGCCCTGCTCGTGTTCGTCGCCATCGCCTGCCTGGGGTGCGAGACGCGCGCGCAGACGACGAGCCCCGTAGCGTCCGCGGCCGGGTCCGCCACCACCACCACCGCCACCGCGACCGCGCGTCCGTACGCGTTGCACCTGCCTGCCGGACGCGACCATGCGAAGCCCGCGCCCGTCGTCGTCTTCCTCCACGGCTATGGCGCGCCGGGCGGGGCCCTCGGCGCGCGGCAGCTCGGGCTCGAGGCGTTCGCCGACGACGCCGGCTTCGTCCTCGCGGCGCCGGACGGGACCCTGGACGGTCGCGGCAACCGTTTCTGGAACGCGACCGACGCGTGCTGCAATTTCGACCACAGCCCCGTCGACGACGTCGCCTACATCGCCTGGCTGCTCGACGACGTCGCGGCCAGGGTGGCCGTCGATCCCCGGCGCGTGTTCGTGATGGGCCACTCGAACGGCGGCTTCTTCGCGCACCGACTCGCGTGCGACCTGGCGCCCCGCGTCGCCGCGGCGGTGAGCGTGGCGGGCGCGGCCTGGAAGGACGGTGCGAGGTGCGCGCCGGGTGGGCCGGTGAGCGTGCTCCAGATCCACGGCGACGCCGACGCCATCATCCACATCGACGGCGGCCACGTCTTCGACTTGCCGGTCCCCGCGTATCCTGCGGCGCGGGACACCGTGGCCGGCTGGGCCCGACGCGACGCCTGCACCGGGGGTCTCGTCGCGACGGGCCAGCAGCTCGACTTCGACGCCACGGTGCCCGGGGCGGAGACGAGCGTCTCCGCCTACGCCGGTTGCCCCGCGGGCGTCGCCGTCGAGCTCTGGACCATGGCCGGCGGCTCGCACGTGCCGGCCCCGACGCGCGCCGGGCTCGACGCGATCTGGGCCTGGATGGGCGCGCACGCGAAGCCCTAGCGCGTCGACCGCGCCCCGCGCGTGGCCCTCGCGCGCTTGGGTGACGCTGCGGTCGTGGCCGCCGCTCGCGCGGTCGGTAGCGCCGCGTCCCGCGTCGCCCAAAATTCGCTGAGGACGGGCCACAGCCTCCTGGCGGCCCCGCGGGACACCACCGCCCCCACGTGCCCGCCCGCGAGGTGCAGCGCCTGCTTGTCGAGCGAGCCCGCGCGCTCGTGCAGGTCCGCCGCGCTCTCCTTGGGCACGATGCTGTCGTGCTCGAAGGTCACGCTGAGGAGCGGGCAGGTGATCCCCTCGATGCGCGCGGGCTTGCCGGCGAGCGCGAAGGTGCCCGCCGCGAAGGCGTCGCCCCGGTACAGCTCCTCGACCCACGTCCGCCACACCTCACCGGGGAAGCTCACGTTGTCGTTGCCCCACGTCTCGAGCGCGAGGAAGCCGTCCAGGAACTCGTCGTCGTAAGCGCGGTCGACGAGCTGGACCATCTTGGCCAGGTTCAGCGTCGGCCGCAGCATGTGGAAGCTCGACTGGAGCAGCTGCCACGGCACGTTGCCGAGCGCGTCGACCAGCGCGCGCGGCTCGAAGGTAGCCGACTGCGTCCATACCCCCAGCAGCCCGGCGTTCATGAAGCGGACGGGCGCGGCGAGGGCCACCAGCGACGCGAAGCGCTCCGAGTGCGCCGAGGCGTGGATGGCGGCCAGGGTGCCGCCCATGCAGTAGCCGAGGACGTGCGCGCGCTCGGCCCCCGTCTTGCGCAGCGCGCGGCCGATGGTGCGGTCGCATACGTCGTCGAAGGTGAGGTAGCGATCCTCGTCGGCCGGCGTGCCCCAGTCGATGCAGTAGACGTCGTGCCCCCGCGCGACCAGCCACTCGGCGAAGCTCTTGCCGGGCAGCAGGTCGAGCACGTAGTGCCGGTTGATGAGCGACGGGACGAAGAGCACCGGCGTGCGGAACCGCGCCGGCTCGCGCCGCCGGTAGCGCAGCAGGCGCCACTTGTTCTCGCTGTGCACCACGTCCGCCGGCGTCGTCCCCACCGGGGGACGCTTGCGCGTGAGGATCGACGCGAGGTTCAGCAGCCGCTTCATGCGTAGAGGGCCTCGAGCTCGTCGCGGAACGCCTCGTAGACCTTCTTGCGCCGCACCTTGAGCGTCGGCGTGAGCAGGCCCCCGTCGACGGTGAGCGCGCGGGCCATCACGGCGAAGCGCTTGATGGTCTCGTAGCTGGCGAGCTGCCCGTTCACCTTGTCGATGCGCTGCTGCACGAGGGCGCGCACGGCGTCGCCTCGCGCCTCGCCGCTCGCCGACGGGCCGAGGGTGGTCAGGTGCGCCTCCACAGCGGCGTCGTTGAGCCACACCCCCGCCACCAGGTACTTCTTCGCGTCGCCGTAGACGACCACCTGCGCGATGAACGGATCGTCCGCGAAGCGTTGCTCGATGTTCGCCGGCGGCACGTTCTTGCCGCCCGCCGTGACCAGGATGTCCTTCTTGCGATCGACGATCTGGAGGAACCCGTCGTCGGTGAAGCGGCCCACGTCGCCGGTCTGGAACCAGCCGTCGTGCGTGAACGCCTCCTTGGTCGCCGCCTCGTCCTTGTGGTAGCCGCCGAAGACGGAGGGGCCGCGCGCCAGGATCTCGCCGTCCTCCGCCAGCTTCAGCTCCACGCTCGGCAGCGGCTTGCCCACCGTGTCGAAGCGGAAGGCGTCCGGGCGGTTGAGGGTGAGCGTGGGCGACGTCTCGGTGAGGCCGTATCCCTCGATGACGAGGACTCCGTACTCGTAGAGGAACTCCTTCACCTCGCGCTTGAGACCGGCGCCGCCCGAGAGGCAGAAGCGCAGGCGCCCGCCGGTGATCTCCGCCAGCTTCGCGCGCCGCGCCTCGGTCGTGGTGGCGGCCATGGCCGTCGTCGCGATCTTCTCCCACACGCTGGGCACGCTCATGAACACGGTCGGCCGCACCTGCGGGAGCTGCGCCAGCACCGTGCGCGGATCGCCCATGTACGTGGTGAAGCCGAGGGTGTTGCCGAGGCACGCCTCGCCGAAGCCGAAGATGTGGCTCATGGGCAGCCACAGCAGATCGACGTCGCCGTCCGCGAGCAGGGGGGCGTTGCTCTTCAGCCAGTCGCGGCCGTTGATGGAGACGTTGCGGTGGGTGAGCGGCACACCCTTGGGGTTCCCGCTGGTGCCGCTGGTGTAGAGCATGATCCCCGGTTGATCGAGGGCCACGCCCATCATCGTCCGCTCGAACGCGGCGGGCTCGGCGTCGTCCCGGGCGCGACCCAGCGCGCACGCGCGTGACCAGGGGACGACCTTGCGGTCGATCTCGGCGTCGTGCGGGACGCGCTCGCCCCTGCCGCGGAGCTCGGCGGCGATGCGGGCCAGGTCGAGCCCGTCGTCGAGCAGCACGATGCGCTCGACCGCGCCGTACGCCTGCCACGTCCCGAGCACGCGCGCGACGAGCGCCGGTGTGTCCACGAAGACGAGGCGCGCGTCGGAGTGCTCCACCACGTACGCGGCCTGCTCCGCCGTGCTCGAGGCGTAGACCGGGACCATGACGCCGCCCGCGGCCTGGATCCCCAGCGCCGCGCTCATCCACTCCACCCGGTTCGGCGCGAAGACGCACGCGCGCTCGCCGCTCCCCAGCCCGGCGGAGGCGGCGAAGACCGCCACGTCGCGGATCTGCCGCGCGAACGCGCCCCACGTGACCGAGCGCCAGTCGCCGTCGGCGCCGGGGAGCATGAAGCGCGGGCGCGTGGCCCGCTCGGGCAGCGAGTCGAAGACGGCGCGCGGCGCGATCTTGAGATCGAGAAACGGCGTGATGTCCATGGCGGCCTACCCCCGTGACTCGAGCTTCTCCTCGAGGTCCATGATCCGGCTCTGGAGCTGGTTGAGCAGGTGCAGCGCGCGCTCCTGGTCGCGCTTGGTCGGCAGGCCCATCTGCCCCCAGACCTGCGCCTTCGCGTCGTCGGCCGCCTTCTTGGCTTTCATGGCGACGGTCAGCATCGCGCCGCTGGGGCCGAGAACGAGCGGGCTCTTCATCCACTCCTCCACCCACTTCG
>DATBQU010000369.1:0-8854 GCA_036560665.1 Polyangiaceae bacterium | reverse complement strand
GTGCTGACCGCCCTCAGCGTGGGGCTCGCGGCGATGTGCTTCGTCGTGGGTGCCTCGTGAGCGACTCCCTCCGTCCGCGCAGTCCCATCGACGCCTGAGGCCTCGGGCATCACGGCCTTCGCGGTCATCGTGACGCCCATCGCGTTCACCGCAACGCCCACGCGCTCCGGCGTCGCGCCCACGACCCTCACCGTGACGCCCACCGCGATCGCTCCGACGCCGGGCGACCTCTCCCTCACGCCCACGGCGCTCGCCCTCACGCCCAGGGCCTCTTCTCCGACGGAAAGCCGGATGGCACCGACGGAGAAGCCAGGGACACCCGGGGATCCCTGCCCTCGCTCCAACGGCAACGACCCGGTCCCGAAGAGAGACGGACGTTTCCCCGACGGGGGAGCCCTCCCCTCTGCGGACGAAGCACGTGGTACCCGAGGGAAAGGTGCTTCCCTCGGGGAAGGGTCCTCCCTCCGCGGAGGGGAACGCTCCCCCCCGGGGGAAACGTCCTTCTCCCTTGGAGAAGTGCCCGGGATACCCGGGGGCCACGTGCTCTTCCCTCGGGGAAACGTGCTGCCTCCGCCGAGGGGAACGCTCCCCCGTGAGGGAAACGTGCTCCTCCCGCACCCCGAGGGCCACGTGCCCCGGCGTGGGAGAAGCGAGCGGCTCCGTCGGTGGAGACCTCATCGCCCTTCGAGAAGAGCGCCCTTCCCTGCGAGAAGCGCCGGCTCCTCCCTCCTCAATGGCTCCGGTCCCGCCGCAGCATGTCCGGAGCCGGGCGAAACCCGCACCGCACATAGAACGGATGCACCCGTTGCTCCGCGTGAAGCACGAACTGCACGTGGTCCCGACCGTCCACCAGTCGCCGCGAAGCCGACGAGCTTGTCCCCGTCCAGCGCGGAGACGCCGTACATCGAGCCGCGGACCATCCGGGCAAGACGCCCCGCATCGCGGGTGCGGAAGTTCCAGCCGACGCTCTCGAAGAGCGCCGCGAGCTGCTGGAGGTCCACGTCGTCGCAGCCGTCCCGGTAAGCGATCATGGCCACCGAGCCCGCCGGGAGGGCGCCGCCCCTACACCCCGATCTTCGGCAGCAGCTTCGTCCTCGCCGCCTGCGCCTTGATGTCCGTCATGAGCGCCGCCAGCTGCACCGCGTCGCCGCGGGTGACGCGGTCGACGATCAGCTTCTGCGGTTGCACGACCAGCGCGCCGGACGGTTTGAGGAGCAGCGCCGGCTGGCGCCCCCCGCGGCCGTCGGACTCCGCCACCCAGTCGAACCCGAGCTGCTTGGCCACGACGTTGCCGAAGACCGAGCCCACGGCGCGCAGCTGATCGACCTGCGTCTCGTCGAAGACGTTCTCGTCGAGCAGCCTCTGCAGGTGCTCGAGGTCGTGCGTGGAATGGTCGAACGTCCCCGCGCCGAAGCGGCGCGTCACGAGCGCCTGGATGGTGGCCACCTGCTCGCGCATGAGCGCCCACTCCGAGCCGTCGAGGGGGTACGTCGTCTGAGCCATGGCCGCGAGAGTAGCGCGGATTGTGACGAAGTGGGGCGAGGCCCTTGAGGCTCGCCCCGACTGGGGGTACGAAACGGCCCGTGCGAAACCACCTCCTCCTCAGCAGCCTCAGCGCTCTCGTCTTCTCGGCCCTCGTCGCCTGCGGCGGCGACGCCCCGCCCCCTCCCCTGCCGCCGCCGCCTCCTCCGGTCGCTCCTCCTCCGGTGGCCACCACGCCGCCGGCCGACACGGCGCCGCCGGCGGTCGCCGCCGAGCCCACCCCCGAGGAGAAGAAGAAGGCCGAGGCCCTCGAGGAGCTGAAGAAGGACCGCGCCAAGTGGGAAGAGGCCAACAAGGCGGAGCTCGCGCGCTGGACGCCGGAGATGCACGCCGCGGCCAAGGCGCTCGCCGACAAGGCGTATCCGACCGGACGCGCCGCCCTGCAGGCCGCCATCGCCGGCAAGCACCGCGCGCCGGGCGACGCCGACCGTGACAAGTACCGGCACCCGGCGGAGACGCTGGCCTTCTTCGGCTTCAAGCCGACCATGACCGTCCTCGAGATCGGCCCCGGCGAGGGCTGGTACACCGAGCTGCTCGCCCCGAGCCTCGCCGCCAAGGGCAAGCTCCTGGCGACGACGGCGGACCCCAACGGCCCGCCCGACATGCGCGGCACCTTCTACGGGCAGCGCTACCGCGCGTTCCTCGACAAGGCGCCGGAGATCTACGGCAAGGTGCAGACCATCACCGTCGACGGCAAGGCGCCGGTGCTCGGCCTCGACGGGACGGTGGACATGGTCGTGCTCATGCGCGAGGTCCACGGGATGGTGGGCAACGGCACGTTCCCGGCCTGGCTCGCCGAGATCAACAAGGCGCTCAAGCCCGGCGGCGTGCTCGGCATCGAGGAGCACCGCGGGCTGCCGGGCGCCGATCCGGTGGAGAGCGCGAAGAAGGGGTACGTGCCGGAGAAGTACGTCATCGATCAGGTCGAGGCGGCCGGCTTCAAGCTGGCGGGCAAGTCCGAGGTCAACGCCAACCCCAAGGACACCAAGGACTACCCCAAGGGGGTGTGGACGCTCCCGCCGTCGTTCGAGCTCGGCGCCACCGACCACGAGAAGTACGCGGCCATCGGCGAGAGCGACCGCATGACGCTGAAGTTCGTCAAGGCGCCGGCGAAGGCTGCGGCCAAGGCGGCGACCACGTCCGCTCCGGCCCCCGCGCCCGCGTCCGCGCCCAAGAAGTGAGCGGACGCGTCATCGACGACCAGGCCGGCATCGACGCCCTGCTCGCGCGCACGCGGCGGGTGGCGGTGCTGGGCATCAAGACCGAGAAGCAGGCGGACCAGGCGGCCTTCTACGTGCCGCGGTACCTCGACGAGGTGGGGCTCGAGGTCATCCCCGTGCCCGTCTACTACCCGGAGGTGACGACCCTCCTCGGCAAGCCGGTGGTCCGGAGGCTGGTCGACGTCGCCGGGGAGATCGATCTGGTCGACGTCTTCCGCCGCCCGGCCGATCTGGAGGGACACGTCGACGACATCCTCGCCAAGCACCCGCGGGCGGTGTGGCTGCAGCTCGGCATCCGCAACGACGCCGTCGCCGGGCGCCTCGCCGCCGCGGGGATCGACGTGGTGCAGGACCGCTGCCTGATGGTCGAGCACCGCCGGTGGGCGGCCCACCGCTGACTGTCCGGACGGGAGCGCGCTTCAGAACGTTCGCCGGAACACGGCGTACGCGCCTCCGGGGACGACGCTCACCGCCGTCGTCGCCTGCGGCGCGTGGCCCCAGCTCGAGAGCGTGAGCCAGGTCGCGGCGCCCAGCGCGAGCACGCCGACCGCGGCGCTCACGTCGCCCACGACCAGCTTGGTCCGCGAGGAGTCGACGTCGGACTGGGCGCAGGCCTGGGTGGCGCCGCAGCCCGAGTAGAGGCTCGAGCGATCGCCGAGCCCGGTGGCCCAGAAGTAGGCGGCGCCGGCGAAGGCGACCACGCCGACCCCGCCGAGGATCCAGGCGGCGGCGGGGACGTGGTGGGAGGAGGGGGTGTCGGGGGGGGCGGGCGCGGTGGGCGAGGGCGTGGGCGCGGGCGCGGGCGCGGGCGTGGGCGCGTGCGTGGGCGTGGGCGTGGGCAGCGTCACGAGGATGGGGTGAGCGCGCTCGCCGGACTGGACCGAGGCGCGCGATTCGGCGGTGGCGCCGCCAGGGCCGTCGGCATGGGCCACGTGCTCACCGGGATCGACCTCGGTCGCGTGACCGTCGAGGGCGATCGGTTGACCGTCGAGCGTCACGCGGGCGTCGATGACCGGTACACCGGAGGCGTCGACCACGCGCACGACGATGCTGGGGATGGCGGCGCCCACCTCGCCGAGCCACCGCTGGCAATCGGCGCGAACCAGCTTCGGGCACACGTCGCGCGCGCACGTCCGGAGCTGGTCGCGCGCGGCGACGAGGCTGGCCTTGCGTCGCAGCGCCTGGGCGCGATCGGCGGACGAGAGGCACTCGTCGACGTCGTCGGCGCGCGCGCAGGGAATGCTCGCCAGCGGAGCCACGGCCAGGAGCGCGAGCAGGAACCGGGGGGCGCGGCGCATCATTTGAGGCACTCGCGCTTGTAGTGCTTGTCCCCGTTGGCGTCGACGACGTAGGGCGGATTGCAGCTCACCGGGGAGGGGGGGGCGGGGGTGGGCGTGTGCGTCGGGGGCACCCAGTGAGGCGTGGGCGCGGGCGCGGGCGCGGGCGCGGGCGCGGGCGTGGGCGCGGGCGCGGGCGTGGGCGTGGGCGTGGGCGCGGGCGCGGGCGTGGGCGCGGGCGCGGGCGCGGGCGCGGGCGCGGGCGCCGTCGCGGTCGCCGTCGCGGTCGCGGTCGCGGTCGCCGTCGCCGTCGCCGGCTCCGCCGCCGCCCCATGCCGCGGCTTCGCCCGTGCCACGACGACGACGATGGCGGCGCACGCCACGAGCAGCGGGATCACCCCCGCCATCGCCAGCGCCCACCGGCGGCGACCGCGCCCGTCGATGGGTGGCGGCTTCACCGTCGTGAACGGCCCCTGGGCCATCGGCGTGAACGCCGCCGCCGGACGGGGCGTGATGGCCAGCGTGTCCGACAGCGCCACCGGCGGCGCCACCACGGCGGTGGGCACGGACTGGGGCAACGCGACGGGCATGGCCGGTCTCGACCCGGACGAGGACGTGCTCTCGATCTCGTAGATCTTCGACCGCCGCTCGGCGAGCGCCGTCGAGGCGAGCTGCTCGACCCATTCGCCGATGTCCGACGCAGGGGCGAAGGGGATGGCGCGCTCGAGCGCCCGCGCCATGTCGCGCGCCGTCGTCCAGCGGTTCTGGGGATCGCGCTCGAGGCCGCGCATCACCACCGCGTCGAGGGCGGGCGGAAGCCCCGACACGTGGCGGCTGGGGGGCTCGATGGGCAGGAACAGCAGCTTCTGCAGGACCTCGGCGTCGTTGTCGCCGTCGAACAGGCGGCGTCCCGCCAGCGCCTCCCAGAGCACGACGGCGCTCGCGAACAGGTCCGTCTGCCGCGTCACGGTCCCGCGAACCTGCTCCGGAGCCATGTACGCGAGCTTGCCCTTGATGAGCCCACCCCGCGTCTCCTGGATGCGACCTGCGGCCTTGGCGACGCCGAAGTCGAGCACCCGCGAGACCCCGTCGGCGCCGACCAGCACGTTCTGCGGGCTCACGTCGCGGTGCACCAGGCCGAGCGGCGACCCGCGCTCGTCGGTCGCCTCGTGAGCGGCGTGCAGGCCGTGGAGCACCCCGGCCAGGATGGGCGCGACGATCGTGGCCGGTGGCGGCCCACCGCGCGCGACGGCGCGGGGAACGAGCCGCGAGAGCGACTCGCCGTGCACGTACTCCATCACCAGCAAGACCTCGCCGTCCGACACGGTGACGTCCACCGTCTGCACGACGTTGGGGTGATGGATGCGCGCCGCGAGCCGCGCCTCGTCGACGAACATCGACACGAACTCGGGCTCCCGCGCGTAGTGCGCGTGCATCCGCTTGATGGCCACGGTCCGGGAGAACCCCACCTCGCCGAGCAGCCGTCCGTAGTGGACCGTCGCCATCCCTCCGACGGCGAGCTCGCCGTAGAGGGCGTAGCGCCCCCTGGTGCTGACGGGCTCCACGAGTCGAATGGTAGCAGTGTGGTAGGATTCTTGTGCAATGCGGGTGTGGGGCACCGTGGGAGGCCTGGGCGTGGTGGCCGCGCTCGGCTCCGCCGCCTGCTCTCTGACGACATCCTTCGACGGCCTGGTGGGCGACGGGTCGACCGGCGGCGGCGACGACGCCATGGGCGACGACGCGGTGGTGACGGGCGACGTGATCCTGGGGGACGACGCGGGACCGCCGGGCGATGCGATGACCGTCGACGGCCCGCCGGTGAGCAGCTGCACGCCGGACCCTCATTTCTGCGACACGCACTGCGGCTCGGCGCCGGACAACTGCAACGTCGTGCGCCAGTGCGCGAGCTGCGGCGCCAACCAGACCTGCGATCCCACGACGCACCAGTGCGCGTGCGTCGAGATCTCCGGCTGGTGCACGGGCCGCTGCGGGCCGACCACCGACAACTGCAACCAGGCCACGCCGTGCGGCAACTGCGACGGCGGGCTGACCTGCAACAACGGCGCGTGCGGGTGCACTCCCGAGTCGATCCAGCAGGCGTGCGGGGGGCACGTGTGCGGCACCGTGACCAACAACTGCAACCAGCAGATCCCCTGCGGGCCCGGCGGCTCGAGCGCGTGCGGACAGGCTGGCGCGGTCTGCGAGTCGGACGGTGGTTGCTGCGCGCCGGACAACGTCACGCCCTGCCAGGGCAAGTGCGCGACGCAGGTCATCAACAACTGCGGACAGACCATCTCGTGCGCGGCCACCTGCCCGACCGGGCAGGTGTGCGACGGCACCGCGTGCTGCACTCCCGTCCCGGCGTCGACGACGTGCGCGGGCAAGTGCAACACGCAGGTCGTCAACAACTGCGGCCAGACGGTGAGCTGCCCCGCGAGCTGCCCCACGGGTCAGGTGTGCGACGGGACCGCCTGCTGCACTCCGCAGCCGCTGGCCACGACGTGCATCAACACCATCTGCGGCTACGCCACCAACAACTGCGGTCAGCAGGTGCTCTGCCCCGACCTGTGCGGCATCTGCTTCTGCCCCAGCGGGATCGGGCACTGCTCCAACCTCACGACCAACACCTGCTACTGCAAGCCTTGCACCCGGGGCTGCTAGCACGCCGGCGCCCCCGCATGGCACTTCACTCCGTGCGCAGCGCCTCGATGGGATCGAGCCGCGCCGCCTTCCGCGCCGGCGCGTAGCCGAAGAGGATCCCGATCCCGACCG
This sequence comes from Polyangiaceae bacterium, assembly GCA_036560665.1. Classification (GTDB taxonomy): domain Bacteria; phylum Myxococcota_A; class Polyangia; order Polyangiales; family Polyangiaceae; genus Palsa-1150. Next base: position 2,043 of record DATBQU010000369.1, on the reverse strand, counting down.
AGAAGCCGACGGCGATGGGGATGGCCTGCTGCGGCACGGTGATGGGCCACCCCAGCATCCGCGCCAGGACCGACGAGCCGCCGATGCTGGCCAGCACGCCGAGCGCCCCGCCGAACGCGGTCAGCAGGACGGCCTCGGCGAGGAACTGCACCTCGATGGCCCACCCCGGTGCGCCGACGGCGAGGCGCACGCCGATCTCGCGGGTGCGCTCGATGACCGAGGCCAGCATCACGTTCATGACCCCGATCCCGCCGACCAGCAGCGAGACCAGCGCCACGCTCACCAGGAGCAGTTCGAGCGCCTCGCTGGCCTCGAGCTGCGCGTGGATGAGCTCCTCGGGGTGGCGGATGTTGAAGTCGTCCTCCTGCTCGGGCCCGATGTGGTGTCGCTGCCGCATCAGCACCGTGACCGAGGCCACGGCGGCGCCGACGTCCTGCGGTCCGGTGGCGGAGCACAGGATGTCGTCGAGCCACACCTGACCGTTGCCGCGGAGCTTCTTCATCCCGGTCGTGTAGGGCACGAAGATGGTGTCGTCCTGGTCCTGGCCGGTGGCCGACTGCCCCTTGGGCGCGAGGACGCCGGCGACCACGAAGGGTTGTCCGGCGACGCGGACGACCTCCCCTTCCGCCTTCTCGGCGCCGAAGAGCTGCGTCCGCACCGTCTCGCCGATGAGGCACACGTTGGTGGCGTACTCCACGTCCTGGTCGGAGAAGGCCCGCCCCTCGGCGATGGTCCAGCGCTTGATCTCGAGGTAGTCGGGCGACACGCCGCGGTAGCGCGTGGTCCAGTTGCGCACCTCGTGGACGGCGACCACGGTGCCGTCGATCTGCGGCGACACCCGCCGGATGGTGGGCACCTCGCGCAGGATGGCCTCGGCGTCCTCGACCTTCAGCGTCCGCATCCCGTAGGCGCCGGTGCGCACGCCGTTGACGTTGCGCGAGCCGGCCTCGACCCAGACCAGGTTGTCCCCCAGGGCGTGGAGCTGCTCCTGCGCGCGGCGCGAGCCGGCCTCGCCGATGGCCACCACCCACACCACCGAGGCGATGCCGATCATGATGCCCAGCGCGTTGAGCGCGCTCCGCGTCTTGTGCCGCAGCAGCGCGCGCACGGCCTGACGCACGAGGGCGAGGACCGACACCATCGGTCAACCGCCGGCGAGCTTGGCCTTCATGGCCTCGGCGAGGGCGATCGACGCCGAGAGGGGGCGCACGAAGACGGTGAGGTGGGTGACGAGGCCGTCGGGGCCGACCCGTCCCAGGTCGATCCCCTCCAGCGCCTTGTCGCCGACGCGGGCGTGGAAGACGAGCGCGGTCTGCCCGTCGCCGTGCAGCTCTGCGACGTAGCGGAAGTCTTCCAGCACGGTGGCCACCACGCGTAGCAAGAGACCCACCGCGTCGCGACCGGTGTACGGCTTGAAGACGACGGGGCTCTGAAAGACGACGTCGGGCGAGAGCGATGCGACCAGGGCGTCGATGTCACCCGACTCGACGGCGCGGCGGAAACGAACCATGGGGTGAGGTTACCCCTCCCCGGCCCTGCGCCGAACCTCGGCGATCTCGCGGGGATCCATGCGCAGCGACTCGAGGAACTGCTGGTGCGCCTCCGGGGCCGCGCGCTCGAACTCGACGTGCCAGCGGTGCATCGCGTCGTCGTCGAGCCCCGTTGCGCGCAGGATGGCGACCCACGCGGCCTTGTCGAGCCGCCCGCGCGACTCGAGCCTTGCCTCGCCACGCAGCAGCTCGCCGATGACCCGCTGCTGCTCGCGGCAGCGGGCGATCTCGCGATCGAGCGCCGCGAAGCGCTCGGCCAGCAGGCGCGCCGGCTCGCTCTTGGCGTCCAGCACGCGCCGGATGTCGCCGAGGGCCAGGCCCAGGGCGCGGTAGCGGCAGATGGTCGCCAGGCGCGCCTCGGCGGCGGCGTCGTACACGCGGTAGCGCGCCCGCGTGCGGCCGGCGGGGCGCAGCAGGCCGAGCGCGTCGTAGTAGAGCAGCGTGCTCCGCGCGAGGCGGAAGCGCCGCGCCAGCTGGCCGATGGACCAGTGGC
>DATBQU010000368.1:0-4221 GCA_036560665.1 Polyangiaceae bacterium | reverse complement strand
AGCCGCAGACGCCCTTGTGGTGGGAGCAGCAGCCGCGCCGCGGCCCGTTGCAGGTACATGTCGGGGAGAGCGTCTTGTCGCAGCAGAGCAAGGGCCGATCTGGCGACTTCAGCGGCGCCCTTCCTGTGATCCACCTGGCGGCGCTCTCCTGATCCACCGCGCCGCTGCCTGACGCCGCCGCCGGCGGCGCTTTCGTGATCCACGCCAGCGCGGGGGCTCGCCCACCGAGAAGGCGGCCCCCTGCGTCGGGTTCGCGACGCTGTGGGATGGCCACGCGCAGGCGATGCTCCGAGTGCCGGTGCCCGTTCACCCCGTCGCCCCGCGCGCAGTCGACGCAGCGGGTGTGCGGCGCGGAATGCCGGGCCATCCGTAACCGCAAGCTGGCGCGGGCGCGGCGCAGCCTGGCGATCGACGACTACCGCGCCGACGAGTGCGCGCGGCAGGAGGCGTCGCGCGGGAGGCGGGCGCAGGGGGCCAAGGCTCAGGAGGCCGAGGCCGGCGAGGTCTGTCACGCGCTACCTTCGGCGTCCAAGTCCTTGAAATTGCCGAAGGAATTTGTCGGATTCGTGGATCGTGCAGTCGAGGTGTCACGCGCCACCTTGTTGCGTGTTCTGCGGCGTAACTGGCCTCGGCTGCGTGAAAACGTGGCAACGGCCAGGGAGGTGTCACGCGCCAGCTTCGGCGCCTAAGCCCCTGATCTCACAGCAAGATCCGACGCAGATCTGGTCACGCGTCACGCATGAGCATCGCCACGAAGCCCTCGGCGGTGGTGCAGTCCGCGGCGTGCAGACCCCCGAAGACCACGAGCGCGACGTGGACGTCGCCGACCTCGGCGAGAGCCTCGCGACCCTGCGGTTGTGCGACGCCTCGGCGCTCGCGGCCATGCGCCGCTCGCTGGAGCGGCATGGCCAGCTCAGCGCGCTCTCCCTGTTCGCCGACGGCGGCCAGCTCGAGATCCTCGACGGCTTCAAGCGGGTGCGCGCGGCGCGCGCCCTGGGGTTGCGCACCCTCCGCGCCCGCGTCGCCGACGTCGACCCGGCCGAGGCCAAGGTCCAGCTCGCCGCGCTCCACGACCGGCGCGGCCTCACGGAGCTGGAGGAGGGCTGGCTTATCCGATCGCTCTACCGCGACCACCACCTCTCGCAGCCCAGCATCGCGGCGAGGCTGGGTCGCCACAAGAGCTGGGTCTTCCGCCGCCTCATGCTCGTCGAGTCCCTCGACCCGGCCGTCCAGGCCGACGTCCGCCTCGGCCTGCTGGCGCCGCGGGCGGCGGTGGCGGTGAGCCAGTTGCCACGTGGCAACCAGCACGCCCTGGCCGGCCTCGTTGTCCGCCGGGGCCTGACGGTCCGGCAAACCGAGATGGTCGTCGCCGAGCTGCTCGACATCAGCGACGACGCCACCCGCGCCCAGCAGATCGCGCGCCGACTGGAGGGCCCCGTGCCGGGTCCCGCGCCCGGGGTGCGCGCCACGCGCCTTGCCCGGAGCGAGACGGACTGGATGGCAGGGGACATCCGCACGGTGCGCCTGGTGGTGGCCCGGCTCGAGGCGCGCCTGTCCGGCGGCACGCTCGCCGCCATCGGCGTGGACGCCGCGGTACTCGCCGGCGAGAGCCTCCTCGCGCTCGTCCCGGTGCTCGTGGCCCTCCAGCAGACCATCACCCACGTGTGTGGCGCCAAGGCCTCTTTGCCCGAAAAGGACGCAGCATGACCGCTCTCTGGCGCACCCGTGAGGAGATGATCCACCAGCTCGTGACGCTCCATCGGCAGGGCCTCGCCTCCCGGGCCATCGCCCGCGCACTCGGGGTCAGCCGCAACACCGTCACGAAGCTGGTCCTGGCCCACGGCACCGCACGCGAGACCGAGCACAAGGCGCTCACGCCGCCGCCCTCGCGGGCGCCCCGTGCCTCCAAGGTCGACGCCTATCAGACACAGGTCGCCGAGCTGCTCGTCCGCTATCCCGACATCACCGCGCAGCGTGTCTTCGAGACGCTGCGCGAGCAAGGCTTCACCGGCGGGTACACCGCGGTCAAGAAGTACCTCCGGAAGCACAGGCCATCGCCCCGCCCGGAGCCAAGCCTGGCGACCCCCGAATACGGTCCGGGGGAGATGTCCGAGAGCGACTGGTCGCCCTATGACGTCTGCTTCGCCGACGGCCACAAGGAGAGTGTCCAGGCCTTCTCCTACGTGCTCGTCTACTCCCGGCGCAAGCACATCGACCTGTACCGGCACGCCGATCTGCACAGCCTCATGGATGGCCACGTCCAGGCCTTCACCCGATTCGAGGGCTGCGCCCACCGGTGCACCTACGATGGCCAGAAAAACGTCGTGCTGCGCTGGGAAGGGCATCAGCCGATCTACAACCCGCGCTTCCTCGCCTTCGCCGCGCACTACGAGTTTCAGCCCCGCGCCGTGCGCGGCGACCCCAACGCCAAGCCTCGCGTCGAGCGAGGCTTCTGGGAAGTCGAGCGCTCCTTCTTCAACGGCCGCTCCTTCCTCGACTTCGAGGACCTGAGAGCCCAGCTCGCCCGCTGGCTCGATGGCATCGTCGACCAGCGTCGCCGCAACGGAGAGACCCCGCTCGATCGCTTCCCCCGTGAGCGAGAGCACCTCGTGCCCTTGCCGCGCCATCCCTACGACACCGCACGCGTCGTCTACCGCCTCTGCACCATCGACGGCTTCGTCGCCTGGGAGGGCAACGCCTACGCCGTGCCCTATGACCACGTCACCGACATCCTGCCCGTCCGCATCACCCAGCGCGAGCTCTTCGTCTATGCCGCAGACCTCTCCTGCATCGCGCGCCACGAGCTCGCCCCCCGCGGCAAGGGGCTCCGGCTCGACCCCGCGGGGCTCCACCCTCGCCCCGGACACCAGAGCCCCATCGACCTCGATCAGCTCCGCATCGCCTTCGACCACATGGGGGGGCACGCGGCCGGCTTCTTCCGCGTCATGAGCGCGGGACTGCCGCGACTCTGGGGACATCAGGCGCGCCAGATCCTGCTCCTGCGCGAGCGCTTCACCACCGAGGATCTCGACGCTGCCCTCGGCCACGCCGCCAGCTTCGGCGCCTTCGAGCACCACGCCATCGGGCGCATCCTCGCCGCACGGGCGACGCCGCGCTCGCTCGACGAGTACGTCGCCGAGGAGACCGTGCGCCGCATCGCCGACACCCTCGGGGAGACGCGCACCGCCCACCGCGACCTCACCGAGTACGACCGCCTCCCCGGCCACCCTCCGCCTTCCGGCGCTCCGCGCCCCGACGACCCCAAGGAGATCTCATGCCCAAACGACCCACCAGCGGAGACGTCCCCTCCGCCGACGCCGACCTCGCCCTCGAGCGACTCCGACGGCACCTCGTCTTCCTCGGCTTGACCCATACCCTCGGCCACCTCGACGAGCTGCTTGCCTGGGCCACCCGCGAGCGGGCGGGCCCCACCCCGCTCCTCGAGCACATCCTCGGCGCCGAGGTTGCCGGCAAGCTCGAAGGGCGCATCGCCCGACGCGTCGCCACCAGCGGCCTGCGCGAGCAGAAGACCCTCGAAGCCTTCGACTGGAACTTCCAGCCCTCCCTCGACAAGGGCTTCCTCCTCGAGCTCGCCCGCCTCGACTTCGTCCGCCGCCACGATGACCTCGTCATCACCGGCAAGAGCGGCACCGGCAAGAGTCACCTCCTCAAGGCATTCGCCCTGCGCGCCTGCGAGCAGGCCATCTCCCTACGCTACGCCCGCGCTGTCGACCTCCTCGACGACCTTCACGCCGGTCTCGCCGACGGCACTTACCCCCGACGCCTCAAGGCATGGGCACGACCCGACCTGCTCATCATCGACGATGTCGGTCTCGGGCAGGTCAAGAAGCGCGACGACGAGCCCACCGCCGCCCACATGCTCTTCAACCTCCTCGACCGCAGGCATGGCCGCCTCTCCACCGCCGTCACCTCCAACATCGCCCTCAGCGACTGGGGCCGCTACCTCGGCGACACCACCGTCGCCATGGCCATCCTCGACCGCCTGGCCATGAACGCCATCCGCCTCGACATCAACGGCCCCAGCTACCGCCAGCACCTCGCCGACCTGCGCGCCAACAAGCAACACGGCGACAACCGTCAACCCGACGCCGGTTGACCCGCACGCCGCGACGGTCGCCCACCTCGGGCGCCCGCCCGCCCCGCCGCCCATCCCTCTCCGTCGCACAGGCTTTCCACAGCCGGCCACAAGTTGCCGGTCTC
>DATBQU010000367.1:0-14016 GCA_036560665.1 Polyangiaceae bacterium | reverse complement strand
CTTGTCGTCGTCGACGATGAGGATTCGTACGGCGGGGAGCTCGGGCGGCATCGTGCGCCTCCTTCGGCGGGGGGGTTCTGTCTGGGTGACGCTGGCGGCGGCGGTGACTTCCATGGGGGACTCCGGCGGCAGCGATTCGGCGGGGAGATCCGTCCGCTCTGGATTCCGAGCGGCGCGGTTACAGTAGGGCTTAACACGGTCCCACGCGGTCGGGAAGGTGTGAGACGCAATTGTTCTGTAATTACGAAGAAGTAAGAGGATTGCAGTGACAACGGATGGGGAGCGAGTGCTCGAGGCCGTCCACGGGCGCGAATCGCGTTGACGACTCGGCCCCATGCCGTCATAAGGGCAGGCCCGTTGCGGGTACCCGCGGCGGATCGGGGCGTAGCGCAGCCTGGTAGCGCACTCGGTTCGGGACCGAGGGGTCGGAGGTTCAAATCCTCTCGCCCCGACTCAGAAAGTCGGGTTGGTTTCGGAGCATCGGAGCACGCAGGCAGGGCTCCGCGGGTCGGACTAACCTGGCGGCCACGATGCGTCGCGCCTCGCTGCTGGCTCTCCTCCCGCTCCTTTCGTTCGCTTGCGACGGTGGCTCGCCATCGCCCGTGCCGTCGCCTGCGCTCTCTGCGTCTACCGGCGCCGTGCCGGAGACGGCGAGGCCCACGGGGGCCCGCGCACCCGCCGCAGAGGCCGTCGACGCGACGCGGGTCGCTGCGCGCCGCCTCGCCGGAGACATCCTGGTCGGCGGGCAGGCGATGAAGACGCTCGCCGAGCTCACCGACGCCTTCGGTCCACGCCTCACGGGGTCGGAGGTGCACCGCAAGGCCGCGGCGTGGGCGGTGGAGCGCTTCCGCGCCTCCGGTGTCGACGCGACGCTGGAGCCCTTCACGCTCGACCACGCTTGGGTGCGCGGGGAGGCCTCCGGCACGATCGTGGCGCCGCGCGAGGCGGCCCTTCATGTGGCGGCAATCGGCTGGACGCCCGCTACCCCCGCCGGCGGCGTACGCGGAGAGGTCATCGAGCTCGACGACGTGACCCCGGAGGCCATCGCCCGTCGCAAGGGCGAGGTGAAGGGCAAGATCGCCTACTACGACCGCGCCGCAGGCAGAAAGGCAGGCTGGCACGCGCACTCGATGCAGCGCCTCACCGAGGCCGGCGCCGTCGCAGTGCTCATCCACGCCGGAAAGGCCAGCAACTCCGTCGCCACGACGAGCTGCTCGGGCCTCGCGGGCGCCGCGTGCACGGGGAGCGGGTTCGTCGTCGGCCTGGAGGATGGTGCCACGATCGAGCGGCTGCTCGAGAAGGGCACGGTGACCGTGACGCTCTCGAGCTCGGCCGCGCTGAGCGGTCCGATCGAGGTGCCCAACGTGGTGGCCGAGATCAAGGGGCGCGAGAAGCCGGACGAGGCCGTGCTCGTCGGCGCGCACCTTGACTCCTGGGACCTTGCTACCGGCGCGCAGGACAACGGCAGCGGGGCCGCCCAGGTGCTCGAGGTGGCGCGAGCCATCCGAGCGCTCGGCACGCCGCCGCGCCGGACGATGCGCTTCCTTCTCTGGGCGGGGGAGGAGGAAGGGCTGTACGGCTCGCGGGCCTACGTGAAGGCGCACGCCGCCGAGCTCGACCGCGTGGTGGCCTACCTCAACACCGACCACGGCGCCGGGGTACCGGTCGGCTGGGACGCCGACGGCCGGGACGACATCGTCCTCGCCATGAAGCCCGTGGCGAGGTCGCTGCTCTCGGGGTTGAACGCCGACGCGCTGCAGACGGCGATGCATTGCGACACCGACCATTGCCCGTTCTGGGTGCAGGGCGTGCCGGCCTTCAACCTCGACGTCGACGATTCGGCTTACGACCAGATCCACCACCTCTCGAGCGACACCGTCGACAAGGTGAAACCCGGGAGCCTCGCCGCGGGAGCTGCGGTCCTGGCGATCACCGCGTACGCCCTCGCCGAGCTGCCGGACCGGATCGCGCCGCGAGCCGACCACGCCGCCATCGCCAGGCAGCTCAAGGGGGCCGACGTGCTGGCCGATCTCGTCGACACCGGCATGTGGAAGCCCTGATCGAGGTGAATTGTCACCCAGAAGTTTCACGCATGGACGGTTCCTGCCTTGTGACTTCGATACGAATCCAAGACGAGAAGAAGCGATGGCTCTCGTCGAGCTTCCCGACCTCGCCTCCGGCATCGATTCGGTGCGCACCGAGGACCTCGACGCCGTGCGCGAGGGCGTCCCGCAGAAGCTCGCCCACCTCCGGTCGCTCCTGCCGGTGGGTCGGCTCCGGGGCCTGACGCGCGACGTCCAGACGCTCTTCGAGCTGCTGCTCGACCGCAGCTACCCCGTGCCCTGGCGCACCACCGCGGCCATCGTGTTCGCGCTGGGGTACTTCCTGATGTCGATCGACGTCATCCCCGACGTCGTCCCCGTCCTCGGCTTCCTGGACGACGCGCTCGTGGTGGCGGAGGTCGTCTACCTGCTCTCGGGGGATCTGCGGCGCTTCCGCGCCCACCGGGCCGCCGGGCGGGCCACCCAAGCCGCCTGACCGTCGCCCGCGAGGGCATGGTATAAATTGCCCCGATGGCGAAGAAAGCGGTGGCCCCCGCGCCGCAGCCGCGCGTGCGTCGGACGCAGCGCGAGCGGAGCGCGGCGATGCGCTCGCGGCTGCTCGAAGCGACGATCGATTGCCTCTACGAGGTCGGCTACTCGCGGACGACGACCATCGAGGTCGCGGCGCGGGCCGGCGTGTCGCGCGGGGCGCAGCTCCACCACTTCCCCACCAAGAAGCGGCTGGTGACGGTGGCGGTGAGGCACCTGCTCAACAAGCGGCTCGAAGAGTTTCGCGACGCGTTCGCCACGCTGCCGCAGGGGGTCGACAAGTACTCCGCCGTCATCGACATCCTCTGGGAGAAGACGTCCAACCGCGCCTTCTACGCGTGGCTCGAGCTCGTCGTCGCCGCCCGGACCGACCCGTCGCTGCGCAAGACCGTGGTCGAGATCGCCGATCAGTTCTCCGAGCAGGTGCAGCAGACGTTCCGTGAGTTCTTCTCGTCGAACCGACAGCACACCTCGCCGATCGACATCGCGCCGGTCTTCACCTTCGCGGTGATGCAGGGCCTCGCGCTCGACCACATCGTGTGGCCCGACGGCGACCGGCGGCACTCGATGGTGCTCCAGGCGCTCAAGGCCCTGGCCTCGATGAGCATCCGCGCCCTGGAGAGCCCGCGCAGCTCGCCGCCGCCCGCACCTCCCCCCAACCCCGAGCCGACGCCCAACGTCGGCTCGGGATGAGGGCGCGGTCGCTCTAGTAAGCGAGCCTCCAGGCGCCACGCCTCCAGCGGATCGCGAACAGCGTCGCGCCGAGGGTGGTCTCGGCGACGAAACCGCACCAGCCACCGACCGAGCCCCATCCGGCGAACCGGCCGAGGACGAGCGCGGCGGTGGGCACGCACCCCCACACCACGGCGATGCCGAGGAAGGCCGGGACACGGACGTCCTTGGCGCCCCGCAGCGCGCCGCGGAGGACCATGTTGACCGCGTCGAGCACCTGGAACCCCGCGGCGATCCAGAGCAGCGTCCGCGCCACGCGGGCTACCGACGGATCGTCGGTGAACGCGCGCACGATGGCGCCGCCGGCCACGGCGAACACGACGCCGCAGAGGGCCATGAAGGTGACCGCCACGACCAGCGCCGCCCGCGTCGCCCGGTCTGCCTCGGCCAGCGAGCGTCGGCCGAGCGACTGCCCCACCAGCACGCTCGCGGCTTCGGCCACGGCAGCGCCGGGCAAGAACGAGGTGCGGATGGTGGCCAGCGCGATCTGATGGGCGGCGATCTGATCGGCGCCCATCGACCCGAGCACGGCGGTGAAGGTGGCGAAGGCGAGCATCTCGCTCCCGAACTGCAGGCCGGTCGGGATGCCGAGCGCCGCGACCTCGCGGATGGCCCGGCGCAGAGGCAGCTCCGCCCTGGCGCGGGCGTAGACTCCCGCGCGTCGTGTATCGCGCACGAGCAGGGCGACCATCGCCAGCGCCTCGACCCACTCGGTCGACGCCGTGGCGATGGCCCCGCCGCGCACGCCGAGCGCGGGCAGTCCGAGGTGACCGTAGATGAGCGCCCACCCCAGCGCCGCGTTGAGGACGTTTCCGCCGAGCCCCACGACCATGGGGGCGCGCGCGTCGCCGATGGCCTGGCGGTGCTGCGTCAGCGCCGAGACGACGGAGCTGGCGGGCGCACCGAAGGTGAAAGCGGCCAGGAATGTGCGCGCGTAGGGCACCAGCGACGCGTCGATCCCGATGGCGCGGAAGAGCGGACCGGCGTCGCGCGTGATCGACGCGAACACCAGCCCGGCAGCGAGTCCGAGCATCACGCCGGCCTGCGCGTAGCGCACGCCCACGTGCCCGCGGCCCTCGCCCACGGCGTGCGCGACGCACACCTTCACGCCTCGCATCAGCCCGAAGACGACCATGTACCCGAGGAACACGATGGTCATGGCGACGCCCACGCCGCCGAGCGCGGCGGGCCCCAGGCCGCCCACCAGCTTCGTGTCCACGAGCCCCATCACGGTCTCGCCGGCCATCGCCGTGGCGATGGGCCATGCCAGCCCGACGAGCTCCCGCATCGTGCGCGCGAAGAGCGCGCCGCCGGCGCTGCCTGAACGTCGCCCTGCGGCGCTGCGCGTGACCTTGCGCAGCGCGTGGGCGACGCGACGTTTCAACCGTGATTGCCGGCTCATCTTGCTCTCCACTCCGGGAGCCCCTCGCCCACATGCCGGGCGACTCGGGGCTCCCATCGGGAGAACGTCGGAACCGGCGGCTAATTGCTGGACACCTCGACCCACGTCGGCTCGAGGCCGACGGCAGCGCACGGGCGCTGGAAGTCGAGGTGGAGCATCGCCGCCATGATGGGAAACACGGTGACGCGAAAAGCCCCGTCCGTCAAATCATCCGCAGCGGGCTACGCGAGGTGCTTCTTCAAGAAGTCGACCGCGCGCTCCCAGGCCAGCTTCGCATTTTCGGGCGAGTACTTGCTGGCGTCGCTCGCGCGCATGAAGGCGTGGCCGGCGTCGTACACGAAGAGATCCATGTGCCCACCGCCCGCGCGGACGTTCTTCTGGATCTCCTCGGCGATGGACGCCTTGGCCCAGTCGTCGACCTGGGCGAAGTGCGCCTGGATGGGGGTCTTCACGCGGGCGTACTCCGCCATCGGGAGCTGCGGCACGCCGTAGAAGGGGACCGCCGCGGCGAGCCCTTCGAGGTGTCGCGCCGCCGCGAAGGTGAGGGCGCCGCCCATGCAGAAGCCCGTGATGGCGACCTTGCCGTTGCCGCGGGGGTGACGCTGGAGGAAGGCGACGGCGTCGCCGATCTCCGCGACGGCCCTGCCCCAGTCGAGACCGCCCATGAGCTTGCCGGCCTCGGAGTCGTCGGTGGCGATCTTGCCGTGGTAGAGGTCCGGCACGAGGGCGACGAAGCCCGCCTGGGCGAAGCGATCGCACAGCGTCCGCATCGTGTCGTTGAGGCCGTGCCACTCCTGGAGGACGACGACGGCGCCGGCCTTCCCCGTGCCTTCCGGCTCCGCCACGGCGCCGTCCAGCTTGCCCCCGGCCTTCGAGTCGTACTGCACCTTCGTGGTCATGGCGTCCCTCCGTTGTCGTGCGTGCGGCGCGCGACTATACCCATCTCATGCGCGCCTGCCATCACGCTGCGGTCGCCTGGACGTTGCTGGCCCTGTCCGTGTCGGTCGCGTCGGGCGCTTGCAAGAAGTCCGACGCGAGCACGACGCCGATGGCCGACGTCACGGCCAGCGAGCACGGCTTCACGCCGGCGTCGCTGAAGCTCGCCCAGGGGGGGCCGGGCTCGCACGCATCGGTGACGTTCGTGCGGACGACCGACAAGACGTGCGCTACCGAGGTCGTCTTCCCCGACCTCAAGATCGAGCAGAAGCTCCCGCTCAACCAGGTGGTGTCCGTCGACGTCCCCACCGACAAGGCTGGCACGCTGACGTTCCAGTGCGGGATGGCGATGTACAAGGGCGCGCTGGTCGTCACCGAGAAGAAGCCGTAGCCGCGCGGACGCTCTCCTCGAGGATCGCGAGCAGGCGCGCGAGCTCGTCGTCGCCGATGGTGAGCGGCGGGCACACGTAGACCGTGCTCCCCAGCGGCCGCAGGTAGGCGCCGCGCCGGCGCGCTTCGGCGTAGACGCGCCAGCCGACACCGCCGAGGTAGCCCGCGTCGCGATCGGAGAGGTCGGCCGCGCCGATCATGCCCACCGAGCGCACGCGCTCCACGGCGGGGAGCGTCGCCAGCCGCTCGAAGGCGCGTGCGATGACCGGCGCCCGGCGTGCCACGCCCTCGAGGACGTGCTCGTCGCGGTAGACCGCGAGCACCTCGCGCGCCATCGCGGCGCCGAGGGGGTTGCCGCAGAAGGTGTGGCCGTGGTGCAGAGCTCGCTCGCGTCCGCCGCCGAACGCGGCGAAGACGCGCTCGTTCGCCAGGACCGCGGCCATGGGGACGTACGCGGCGAAGGCCTTTCCGATGCAGAGGATGTCGGGCGAGACCCCGGCGCGCTCGCACGCCCACATGGGGCCTGTCCGCCCGTAGCCGCTGAACACCTCGTCGAAGACGAGCCACACGTCGTGCTCGTCGCACAGCGTCCGCAGCTCGCGCAGGTATGCAGCGTCGTAGACGCGCATGCCGGCTACGCCCTGCACGATCGGCTCCACGAAGACGGCCGCGATCGTGTCGTGCTCGTCGCGCAGGAGTTGCCGGATGGCCGAGAAGGCGCGGTCGTAGCCGTCGGCGTCGGGGAAGGGGACGTGGACGCACTCGAACGTCACCCCCGCGTAGGGGCGGCGGAAGACCTCGGTCCCGCCCAGGCTCACGGCGCCGATGGTGTCGCCGTGGTACGCGCCGTCGAGCGCGACGAAGCGCGACTTCGCGGGCCTGCCGAGCTGGCGCCATCCCTGGGCGCACATCTTGACCGCGGCGTCGATCGCCGTGGACCCGTCGTCCACGAAGAACACGCGCGACAGGCCGCGCGGCGCGACCGCAACGAGCTCCTCGGCCAGGCGCGCCGCGGGCTCGTGCGTGATGCCGGCCAGCGCGCAGTGCGCGAGCGTCGCGGCCTGCTCTTGCATCGCACGCAGAAGGCGCGGGTGACCGTGCCCGAGGACCGCGACCCACCAGGACGAGTTGCCGTCGAGGTAGCGCTTGCCGTCGACGTCTTCGAGCCACGACCCCTGCGCGCGCGCGACCACGATGGGGTCCTCGTCCTTCCACGCGTCCATCGGCGTGTACGGGTGCCAGACGTGGGCCTTGTCGAGGCGGACGAGCGCGGCGCGGTCCATGTGGATGGCCGTATGCAGTACCAGGTCCCGCGCTACTGGCACCAGCCGTTCACGCAGTGCTGCGGGGCAGAGCAGGTCGTGTCACACGCGCCGCACTGGAGGTCGTTGCCGGTGACGTCGGTGCACACCAGCGTCCCCGTGCCGTCGTCGCAGGGCACCTGGTTGGTCGGGCACGCCTGGCAGGTCGAGGGCTTGCACGGGCAGCAGAGCTGATCGCAGTCCTCGGTGAAGTCGTCGCAGTCGACGTCGACGTTCCCGTTGCAGATGGCGGGCAGCGTGCTGCCGGCGCAGGTGGCGCAGCTCGGATCCCCCGCGCAAGCCGGGGCGGCGCAGCACGCATTGTTGGTGGCGCAGTCGGTGGCCGCGCACGGACAACAGTCGCCGTTGGGGCCGAGCACGTATCCGTTGGGGCACCGCTCGCCGGAGTTCGAGACGATGGGCGGGACGCAGGTCGTCCCCGAGTCCGGTACGACGACGTCCGGCCCGGCGTCGACGGGGCACCCGCCGGGACAGGCCTTCGGGTCGGCGCACCCGATGAGCCCGTTGCAGTTCGAGTCGACCGTGCTGGTGCAGCCCTCGGGGCCCGGAGGCGTCACGCCGGTGCAGGGCCCGTACTCGCCGAACTCGTTGTTCTGGAGACAGGTCTGCGTCCCGTCGTGGCACGCGCCAACGCCGCGCGTTCCGGGCGGACCCAGGTAGCAGGCGCGGGCCTGGCCGACGGTCGTGCAGCGGCAGCCCGTCTGATCGGGCGCGGCCGGGTTGCAGTTGCCCGCGTCGGCGCCCCCGCCGTCGTGGCCGAACGAGCCCACGTCGCCTCCTCCGTCCGCGCCGACCGAGCCGTCGGCTCCACCGTCGCCGTCCGCAGAGTTGCCGGAGCTGTCGCTTCCCCCGCAACCCGCCATCGCCAGGCCGGCTGCGAGGACCCACCCGAGAAGTCTAGGCATCGCTGCTGTTACTCCGGATCGGGGCGATTTCTACCCGCCAGGACATCCGTTTCAGCCGAGGAGCAACATCGTCCGGCAAGCAGCCGGGAGCACCAAGACTGCCCCGGCGCGGCAGGATCGCCTCGCTCCGGCAGGCTCGCGCTGCGCTCGCGAGACGATCGGCGCCGCGCTCGGAGCTTGCAAGGGGTGAGGCGTCGCGCGAGCGCCTCCCACCATGAAGAAGATCACCCTCTTCCTCACCTTTGACCATGAAGCCGAACAGGCCGCGCGTTTCTACACGTCGGTCTTCGAGAGCTCGAAGATCATGGGCACGATGCCTCGGCCCGACGGAACCCTGATGGCGGTGCGGTTCCAGCTCGAAGGTCAGGACTTCGTCGCCTTGAACGGTGGTCCGTCGTTCACTTCCCCTACGGGGATCACGCTGCTCGTCAACTGCGACACGCCGGCGCAGATCGACGCTCTCTGGGAGAGGCTCTCCGAGGGCGGCGAGAAGAAGCGATGTGGCCGGCTCGAGGACCGGTTCGGCGTCTCGTGGCAGGTGGTGTCCCCCATGCTCGGCAGGCTGAAGATGAGCAAGTTCGTCCCACTCGCGGCGCATGGCGTGCACGCTGCGGGTCGCGTTCTAGGCGCCCGCGTGTGAGTCCCCGACGAGTCGGGGTCGTCGCCTGAAAACAAGGTCATCCCCTTGACGCGTGATACATTGTGACTCATGTATCACGCGCATGAGCGAGGACGCCGGCGCGTGCGAAGCGGGAGGGGTGTGCCTGGTGACAGCGACGATCGGCCGCTCGGCGACCTGCGAGGGCTGCGGCGTTGCCCTCGAGCGGGGTGATCGCGCTCAGGTCGGCGTGGTCGGTGCGTCGTACGCGCGCTTCATCCTCTGCCGGGAGTGCACGCCCTCCGCGGCGATGATGGCGCCGGCACAGGTCGCGCTGGCCTCCTCGGCCGTCGCGCGCGGGTCGCTCGCCGTGTGGATCGCGGTCGGCGCCCTCGGCCTGTGCGCGGTCTTTGCCTCACGCACCGCTCGCCGCCTGTTCGCCACCGCCTGGGTGGGGGTGAAGGTGCTCGCCGCCTCGTTCTGGGCGAGGCTCCGCGGTCGCCGCGCGGCGACGCCGGAGATCCTGCGCAAGGCCTTCGAGGACCTCGGGCCCACGTACATCAAGCTCGGTCAGCTCGTCGCCTCCAGCCAGGGCCTGTTCCCCGAGCCGTACTGCGCCGAGTTCCGCAGGTGCCTCGATCGCGTCCGCCCGTTCCCGTTCGCCGACGTGCAGCGCATCGTGCGCGAGGAGCTGGGGCGCGATCCGGGCGAGGTGTTCGCCTGGGTCGATCCCGAGCCGCTCGCGTCGGCGTCGATCGCCCAGGTCCACGCCGCGCGCCTTCGCGACGGGCAGGAGGTAGTCATCAAGGTGCAGCGGCCGAAGATCGCGCAGGTGATCGAGGCCGACCTGCGCGTGCTGCGTCTGGGCGCGAAGCTGATGGCGATGTCGCCCCGCGGAGAGCTGGCCAACCCTGTCGGCATCGTGGAAGACTTCGAGTCCAACATCCGCGAGGAGCTCGACTTCCAGCGTGAGGCCGCGAACATGGCCGAGTTCAACCGCATCATGGTCGAGCACGGCCAGTCGCAGGTCATCGCGCCGGCGGTGGTGGGCGAGCTGACGACACGGCGCGTGCTGGTGATGGAGCGCTTCTTCGGCCATCGCGTGGACGACGTCGAGAAGCTCCGGGCGGCGAACGTCGACGGCGAGGAGAAGCTGCTGGCCGGGATGCGCGCCTGGTTCCAGTGCATGATCCTGCACGGCTTCTTCCACGGCGACGTTCACGCGGGGAACCTCATGGCGCTCACCGACGGGCGCATCGGCTTCCTCGACTTCGGTATCGTGGGCCGCTTCCCCCGCGAGCGGCGCGAGCAGGTCACCGACTACCTGATGGCCTTCGCCGCGGGGGACTACCGCAAGCTGGCCGAGGTGATGGCCGCCATGGGCGCCATCGGCGCGAAGGTGGATCTCGAAGCGCTCTCGAAGGACCTGGCGGCGGCGTACGCACCGATCCTGGCCAGCGATCTGTCGGCCATCAAGTACGCCGACCTCATCCCGGCCATCCTGCGCACCTCCGTCCGCCACGGCATGCGCATGCCGCGCGACTTCGTGCTGGTCACCAAGCAGATGCTCTACTTCGATCGCTACGCCAAGCTGCTCGCGCCCAGGCTCAACGTCTTCCGCGATCCGCGCATCGTCTCGGCGCTGGCCATGGACGTGATGCAGGCGCGGATGCAGGTCGCCTAGAGGCCACCGGCGCCGGCCCTACAGGTCGCCGAGCGTGAAGCCCTCGATGAGCTGGTCGAGGGCGAGCGGGAGCGGGGGTCGCAGCGCCGTGCCGGCGAAGGCGTCGGCGAGGGCGCCTGCCAGGCGCCCGCCGCGAACGTAGTGCCGGCCTCCGCCGAGCGCGAACATCTCCGCGGCCAGTCGCGTTGCCTCCTGTGTGACGTAGGTCTTGGTCCGTAGCACCCGCGCGGCGTAGGCGGCGTCGGCCGCCGGTCGCCACGCGGCGGCCGTCTCGTGCAGGTAGGCGCGCAGCGACTCGTAGCGCATGAGAGCGTCGCTCAGGCGCAGGCGCAGCGCTGGGGACGAAGGCGCCGGTTCGCCCAGCGTCCGCAGGACGGCCGCGGCGCAGCCGAGCGGGATGGCCGCGAACAGGCAGAACCAGTACTGCAGCGGCCGGACCCGCTCGATGAAGCCGGGGCACCCCAGGCGTTCGCGAACCGCGGCTCCCGTGTAATGGACGGTGTGGCTCTCGGTGCCGCGCATGCCGAAGCCGTTCCAGTCGCTCGCGATGCGGACCCCGGGCGCGCGTGCGTCCACCAGGAAGAACTCGACCCGCGCCTCCTCCGGGGCGCCCTCGACCGCCACCTTCGCCGTCGAGAAGAAGACGTCCGCATTGGCGCCGAAGGAGGCGAGGATCTTCTCGCCGTCCAGGACAATCGCCCCGTCCGCGTCAGGTCGCGCGACGGTTCTGGTCGCAGCGAGGGAGCCGCCCGCGCCCTTCTCGGAGTTGCACGCCGCGAAGAGCTTCCCCTCGCGGTACTCGGATGCGATGCGGTCGACCTGATTGCGCCAGGCCATACGGTGCTCCGAGGGCAGCGCATCGGCCGGTGTGGCCAGCACGCCAGCGAGGCCCATGGGCATGGCCGCCAGCAGCGCCGTCGACGGCGCCTCCGCGGCGATGGCCTCCACCGCGCGCGTCATCTCCACCAGGGAGCTGTCCCGCCCGCCCAGCGCACGGGGGAACGGCGCGCCGAAGGCTCCGAGGCGACGGAGCACGTCCACGTCCTCGGCCGGGTACGTATCGGGCCGGGATGCGGCGCGCGCCGCGAAGGCGGGCAGGCCCTGGGCGAGGTCGTCGAGCAGCATCCGGCGAGGCTACCCGTTCAGCCGGGCGGCGGCACCGAGCGCGGGGGATCCGACGGCAGCTTTGGCGGCCGGGTGCGGGGTGGAGGCGGTTCGCTGGGCGAACCCACCGGGAGGAAGACCGTCACCGTCGTCCCCTCCCCGGAGCGGCTGTCGATGGCGAAGTGCCCGCCGTGGGCGTCCACGATCCGATCCACGATGGCGAGGCCGAGGCCCGTGCCGCTCGGGCGGGTGGTGAAGAACGGATCGCGCGCGCGCGACCGCACCTGCGTGTCCATTCCCTCGCCGGTGTCGATGATGTCCACCGCCAGCCCGTCGACGCCCTCCTCGGTCGCCGCGCGAAGGCGCACTGTGAGGACGCCCGTGGTCCCCATGGCCTGCACCGCGTTGTCGACCAGGTTGTCGAAGACCTGGCGAAGAAGGTTGGCGTCGCCCCAGATACGCCCCTCGCTGCACTCGACCTTGAGCGGCTCGATCCGGATGCTCTTGCGATCGGTGTTGACCAGCCCGAGGGAGCGCTCGAGGAGGTCCGCCAGCGAGAATCGGGCGCGCTGCACGTTCACCGGGCGGGCGTAGCGGAGCAGATCTCCCACCAGGCGGTTCAAGCGGCTGGCCTCCTCGTCGAGGATGGCGAGCAGCGTGTCGTGGTCCTCGCGTGAGATGGCCTGCTTGCGCAGCCCTGCCACGGCGTTGCCGATGATGGCCAGCGGGTTGCGGACCTCGTGGGCGATCACCGCGGCGAGCTCGCCCACCACGGCGAGCTGCTCCTTCTTGACGAGCTCCTCCTGCGCCGCCCGCAGCTCCTCGTACGAGCGCCGAAGCTCGCGCGTGCGCGTTCGAAGCTCCTTGGTGCGCCGCTCGAGCTCCTGGGTGACGGATGCGTAGCGAGCGCTCGGCGTGCTGGCGATGCCGATGACGAACGCCACCAGGCCGGCGTCGACGAGGTACCCGGTCGCGAAGGCGCCGCTCGCCACGCCCACGTCGTTGATGGTCGTCGCCAGCAGCACGGTCGTGCCCACCACCACGGCCAGCGCCTCCCGCCGGCCCGCGAGGTACGCGCGCGCCACGATCACCAGGACGGCTCCCGCTGCCAGGACGGCGCCGGCGTGGGCGACGACGCCGGGCGTCTCCTGAAGGCCCGTACCGATGTCGATGCCTGCGAAGACGGCAGCGATGCCGTATGGGATGGCGAGCACGCGCCACGGCGGGCGGGTGCCCCGGTAGGCGAGGGCGAAATGGACGGCCATTGGCAGCATGGCGATGAGGCCCAGCCACCCCACGCGGTCCGCCGCGAGCGCTGCGGTCGGGTCCCCAGCCCGGGCCGCGAGCAGCGAACCGACCGCATGCTCGGCCGCCGCCACGCAGAGCAGCGCAGCCAGGCCGTACTCGCGGTCGCTCGGCCGGCGGACGAACCCGAAGGCGAAGAGCAGCGCCGAAAGCAGCTCGGTCGCAGCCGTCGCCGCGAGCACGGTGGCGAGCAGATCCACGAAGGCCGAGCTTAGGGGCTCCTGCCGTCAGGCTCCAGCGACGTGCGAACCGGTCGGTCTGGTGTGCCCTCGGGCCGCCTTCGGCGCAGATCCTCAGTGCGCGATGGTGATGGTGCGGGTCGTCGAGTTCCAGGAGCCGGGGAGGGCCTTGCCATCGGCTCCGAGGAGGTCGAGCTTCACCGTGTACGAACCGTCCCGCAGGTTGTCGAGGTAGAAGGGCGGGCCGTACTGCGTGGCGTCGGCAGTCTTGTCGCCCTCGATGCCGGGCCCGGTCACGTCGATGTGCACGTGGTCGCCGCCCGCGGCAAGCTTGTCGTTGGCGAGCTGGAAGTCGATGAGGACATGGTTTGCCATGTCGCCCTTGTATTCGCCCTTGGGCCGGCTGTAGATGAGCATGGCCTTGCTCGTGTCCTGGGCCCTGTCGCCCTTCTTGCCGACCCAGAACTCGCTGATGGACAGGGCGCCGGCCGTCTTGACGCTCTCGTGGTTGGCCCGGCTCGGGAAGGCGACGAGGACGTGCTGCCCTTCGGCCAGCGCGTCGCCACCAGGCAGATCGGACAGCTTCACCGGCACCTTGGGGTCGTAGATCGGCTTGTAGGGCTTGTTGTCGAGGATGAGGTGCACGTGCGCGTCACCCATCGCAGTCTTCCAGTTCTTCACGTCGAGCTTGACCACGAAGTCGGCCGCCTTCGCCGTGGGGATGATCTGATCCCGGGTCGGGGCGACGATCTTGGCGGACGGCAGCGGCGCGGGCGGATCGGGGCTCGCCGTCCCCTGCGTGAGCTGCACCGGGGGAGCCGGGGCAGGGGGGGGCATCTCGGCGACTGGGGGCGAGCTGCTCGCGGCG
>DATBQU010000366.1:0-4204 GCA_036560665.1 Polyangiaceae bacterium | reverse complement strand
CGACCAGGCCCAAGAAGTCGACCCGGCCAACCTCGTGCACACTCTTGATCTTGCGAAGCTCGAGGCCCAGGAGCTTCACGAGAGCGCGATTTTCGCGATGACTGAGCTCGTGGCAATAGGCCACGGTCGTCTGTCCGACGCCCAGGCGCTGCGCGATGTGCGCCTGCGTGATGGCGCACGCGATCCCGTCGGGATCGGGGTGCCCGCGCAGCGCGATGAGCACGTGCTTGCCCCGCGCCGCCGCGAGCGCTTCGGCGAAGGCGCGCGCGCGGGGCTCGGTCGCCGGTGAATTCGCGGGCGACAACCGTCGGACCGGTTCCGTCATCGTGGGACGAATTGTGGTCACGTTTGCCCGGACAAATCCAGGAGGCGACGCCTCGTGTGGGGCGCTCCGGTCCGCTTGCGCACGTGCTCGCATGGACGATGCCAACCGTCCCATGCGCGCGAAAGCGCGAGGGAAAGATGGTAGCTTCGCCCGGCCGCGATGCAGCCTCGACGCCTCGTCATCGCGCGCCTCCTGCGCGTGCTCGTCGTGCCGCTGGCGGTGGCGCTGCCACCTCTCTTCTGGGTGGTCGACGCGACGCGCCGCGCGTCGCTGACCACGCTCGGCCGCGACCAGGGCATCTTCCAGTACGTGGCCTGGGCGCTCGCCCAGGGGCAGCGCGACTACCGCGACATCCGCGACGTGAACGGCCCGCTCACGCACCTCGTGCACAGCCTCCTGCTCGCGCTGGGCGGCGCCGACGAGCACCGCTTCCACGTGCTCGACCTGGTGGTGACGGGCGCCACCTTCGCCCTCGCCGGCGCCTGCCTGCCCGGGCTGCGCTCGCGCCGCGCGCCGGACATGCTGGAGCGCACGGCGTGGGCCCTGGCCGCCTGGGTCGTGCTGAGCGGGCAGTACCTGCTCTACGGCTACTGGGACATCGCGCAGCGCGAGAGCTTCTTCGACTGGTTCCTCCTGCCCGCCGTGGCCCTCCAGCTCGTGGCCCAGGCGCCGTCGCGGCGCCCCGATCCGGCCCGGCGGCAGGCGCGCCTGCTCGCCCTCGTCGGCGCGCTGTCGGTCGTGCCCTGGTTCGGCAAGCCGACGTACGTGCTCTTCACCCTGGCCCAGCTGCTCACGCTCTGGCTCGACGACGGCCTGGCCCTGCCGCGGCGCAAGGCGCTGCGCGCGTTCGCCCTCGGCGGCGCGCTGGGGGCGGCGACGCAGCTCGCGTTCCTCTTCTGGTCGGGCGACGCGCGCGCGTTCGCGAAGATCCAGCTGGTGGACGTCCCCGCCATGTACCGATTCATCTGGCCCCGCGCCGCGGCGGACATCCTGTCCAACCCCTGGAGCGCGTCGCAGGCCATCTACGGCTTCGTCGGCTGCGTCGTCATCCTGGCCCTCGTGCTGCAGGGGGAGATGCCGCGCCGGACCGTCGGCGTCGCGCTGCTGCCCGTGGCCGCGCTCGGCAGCGTCCTGGTCCAGGCCAAGGGGTTCCCGTACCACTTTCACCCGGTCACCGCGGGGGTGCACCTGCAGTGGCTGGTCTTCCTGGCCTGGCTCGGCGAGCGCACGCGCGTGGCCCGGCGGGACCGCGCGCTGATGCGCCTGGCGCCGATGGCGGCGGGGGTCGTGGTCGCGCTGCACGTGGCCACGTCGATGGAGGACTCGCCGCAGATCCGCGCCACCTGGCTGCTCTGGGGCGCGGCCACGCCGGCCGACCGCTCGACGCGCGAGTACTTCGCGCACTTCCCCGAGCCGGACTTCTTCCCCTACGAGATGCGGCAGACGGCCGACTACCTGCGCGCCCATACGGGCCCGGCCGACCGCGTGCAGACCTACGGGATGGACCCCTACGTGCTCTTCCTGGCCGGGCGCCTGAGCGCCACGCCCTACATCTACGTCTACGACCTCGACGCCGACGCGGCCCTCGGCGGGGGCACGGGGGGCCACCCGGACGACGCGCAGTCCGAGCGCATCAAGGCCATCCGCGACGCCCACGAGGCGGACCTCCTCGCGCGCCTCGAGGCGCACCCCCCGGCGGCCTTCGTCTTCCTCGACGCGTCGCCCCTGATGACCCGCACCGACGCGTGGGACGACTTCGAAACGCACTGCTTCCAGGCGGCCCCATGGGTGCGCGCGCGCTACCGCGAGTCCGCCCGCTTCGGGCATGATCACGTGTGGTTACGCCTCGATCTGGCCCCTCCGGAACAGGCTGAGCCGGACGAAGACCACCCCCCGGAGGAGCCGTGAGCTACATTACCGGGCCTCTCCCGGCCCACCATGGACGACACCAACGGCGGCACCAGCGTTCACACGGCGCCGTGGTCGGCCCAGAGCGGGTCGCCCGCGCCGTCGGCCACGCCGCCGCCCGTGTCGGTCAGCCCGGTGGCCATCGCGGAGCTCCCGGACGTCCGCGCCAGCGCCCTCTACCTGAACCGGGAGCTGTCGTGGCTCGAGTTCAACGCGCGCGTGCTGGCGGAGGCCGACAGCGAGGCGGTGCCGCTCCTCGAGCGCCTCAAGTTCCACGCCATCGTCGCCACCAACCTCGACGAGTTCTTCATGGTCCGCGTGGCGGGCCTCAAGCAGCAGCTGACGGGCGAGGTCGACGAGATGGGGCCCGACGGGATGACCGTGGGCGAGCAGCTCTCGGCCATCGCCACGCGGGTGCACGAGCTCGTCTCCGCCCAGTCCCACGCGCTGGGCGCGCTCCTGCCCAAGCTGGCCGAGGCGGGGCTCGTCTTCGTCAAGCCGAGCGAGCTGTCGGCCGAGTCGCTGGCCGATCTCGACGCCCGCTTCCACAGCGAGGTCTTCCCGATCCTGACGCCGATCGCCATCGACCCCGGCCACCCCTTCCCGCAGGTGCGCAATCGCAGCCTCAACCTGGCCGTGATGTTCACGCGCGAGGGCACGCTCGAGCAGGCCTTCGGCGTGGTGCAGGTGCCGTCGATGCTGCCGCGCCTGCTGCCGGTCGCGGGCGTGAAGACGCCCGGCGGACAGCCCGCCACCCGGGCCTTCGTGCTGCTGGAGGACCTCATCGCGCGGCACGTGGGCACCATCTTCCCGGGGGCGAAGCCGACGGGGCTCTACGTGTTCCGCGTCACGCGCAACTTCGACATCGAGGTGGACGAGGAAGAGGCGGAGGACCTCCTGCAGTCCATCCAGCACCAGCTGCGGCGGCGCGAGCGCGGCAACGCGGTGCGCCTCGACGTCGCCGGCGACCCGCCGGCCGGCTCGCTGGCCAAGCTGGTCAAGGCGCTCAAGCTCGATCCCGAGCGCGACGTCTACCAGGTGGGCGGCATGCTCAACGCGGCCGACCTCTTCGCCATGACCCGCGCCGACGAGCGGGCGCTGCGCGACGAGCCGTTCACCCCGCACGTCGTGCCGCCCCTGCGGGAGGCCGACGACGTGTTCGCGGTCATCCGCGAGCAGGACGTGCTGCTCAACCACCCGTACGAGTCGTTCGAGAGCGTGGTCGATCTCATCACGCACGCCGCCGACGATCCGGACGTGCTGGCCATCAAGCAGACGCTGTACCGCGCCGGCGGCGACTCGCCCATCGTGAAGGCGCTGGTGCGCGCGGCCGAGAGCGGCAAGCAGGTCACGGCCATCGTCGAGCTCAAGGCGCGCTTCGACGAGGAGTCGAACATCGTCTGGGCGCGCATGCTCGAGCAGGCGGGGGCGCACGTGGTCTACGGCCTGCTCGGCCTGAAGACCCACGCCAAGTGCCTGCTCATCGTGCGGCGCGAGAAGGGCAAGCTGCGGCGCTACGCGCACCTGTCGACCGGCAACTACAACCCGACCACGGCGCGCCTCTACACGGACATCTCGCTCTTCACGGCGCGCCCGGAGATCTGCGAGGACGTCTCCAGCCTGTTCAACCTGCTGACGGGCTACTCCGCGCCGCCCAAGTGGAACAAGCTCATCGTGGCGCCCCTGGGGCTGCACGAGGCGGTGCTGGGGCTCATCGCGCGCGAGGCCGAGCACGCGCGGGCGGGGCGGCCGGCGCGCATCGTGGCCAAGATGAACGCGCTGGTCGACGCCGACGTCATCGAGGCGCTGTACCGGGCGTCGCAGGCGGGCGTGCCCATCACGCTGCTGGTGCGCGGCATCTGCTGCCTGAGGCCGGGCGTGCCCCGCGTGAGCGAGACCATCGAGGTGCGGGCCATCATCGACCGCTTCCTCGAGCACGGACGCGTCTTTCACTTCGTGAACGGCGGCAAG
>DATBQU010000365.1:0-9805 GCA_036560665.1 Polyangiaceae bacterium | reverse complement strand
GCCCGAGTTGCCGGGACCGCAGTTGCAGTCGGTCGACCCGCTGCACCCGCTGCCCACCCCGCACTCGTGGTTGCCCATGGCCGGGAAGGACGCCCCGGTGTAGGCCCCGCGAGCCTGCATGTAGAGGCTGGCCTGCTGCGTCGCGGTGGAACCTCCGCCGGTCGAGGCGAACATGTAGTCGCCCGTGGAGAGCGCGAACGGCGGCTTCGGGCTCTGCGCCTCGATGTCCTGGTAGATCTTGGTGATGACGCTGGTGGGGTAGCCGCCGGTGTCGTCCTCGTTCGCGGGGCGCGTGTCGCCCACGACGGCGAAGACGAGCCGCGACAGCGATCCGCCGTTGTTGCCGACCGTGCCCGTGATGGGGCCCGTGTTGGTGGTGCATCCGCTGGAGGAGCCGCCGCTGCCGCCTCCGCTGCTGCTGCCACCGTCGTGGTTGCCCCCGGAGCTCCCCCCGGAGCCGCCGGAGCTGCCGCCCGAGCCGCCGCCGGAACCGCTCCCGCTTCCGCCGCCGCTCCCGCTGCCCGAGCCTCCGTCGTCTCCGGAGAACGACTGGCCGCCGTCCCCCCCGCAGGCGAGGTAGGAGCCGCACAGGACGCAGATCAACGCCGTGAAGAGCGCATAACGCATGGCCCAACCTTTTCTCCAGGGGAGCCATCCGGTCAAACCGGTAGCGGGCCGCCGACGCGCGAGTTCACGTTCCGGGTGGAACCTTTCAGGCTGGGAGGCCCGGGGAGCGCCCTAACCCCCGAGAAAGGTGGGGTCTTCGCGCACCTCGAGCACCCCGAGCAGCAGCGCTTCCTTCACCGCCTCGAGCGCGTCCGCCGCGTCTGCCGCAGCCTCTGCGTCCTGCGCGCTCCCTCCCTCGGACTCCATGCAGCGCGCGATCCCCTCGTCGACCCGGGGTGCCCCCTCGACGAAGCGCATGAGGCGCACGCTCTCCTCGTTCGACGTCAGCGACGGCTGGAGGCGCTCGGCGGGCAGCGTCACGTCGACCTTGCCGTCCGCCGCGGGGGGCGAGAAGACCACGCCTTCCCCCGCGCGCAGCGACGCCGCCCGCAGCGCGTCGTCTCCCTGCGCCACCAGGTCCCGCGCGGCGATCAGGCGCTCGAGCTGGCCGCGGACGCCCGCGCCGCTGCCGGGCCACCGGCCCAGCACGGTCGCCGTCCAGCCGGCGCCGGGCGAGGTGCGGCGCACCACGGTGAAGGTGGGCCGCAGCGCGCGGATCCGCGTCTTCTCGAAGTGCTCGCGCCGGCGGATGGCGTCGCGCTCGAAGGCCTCGTCCTGCCACACGTGGCCGATCATCGGGTAGCGGGCGCAGTGGTCGTCGACGTCGACGTCCGTCCACTGCACCACCATCACGCTCAGGTCCCCGGACGACCCACCGAGCGCCGCCCGCACGCGCTGCTCGAGCGGCGCGTCCCCCTCGACGATGGGCCACTCCACCAGGAGCACCGCCGTCCCGCCGGGCGACAGGTGCGGCCCCAGCTTCCCGAGCAGCGCCGTCACCAGCTCGTCGCCCCGCGCGCCGCCGAACAGGAACGTCGTGCTCGGCGACGCGTCGTCGCGCGCGACGAAGGGGGGCTGCGACACGACGAGGTCGAAGGTCTCCCCGGCGACGGGGGCGAACAGGTCGCCGGCCCGCGCCTCGACGTTGCCGATGCCGTTCAGCCAGGCGTTGATCCGCGTCAGCGCCACGGCGCGCGTGCTGATGTCGGTGGCGACGACCTCGTCGCACGTGGCCGCCAGGGCGACGGCGACCGTGCCCGCGCCGCACCCGAGATCGAGCGCGCGGCGGGCGCGGTGGCGCGGGCGGGCCGCGGCGATGAGCCCCTCGGTGGTCGGTCCCACGCCCATCACCGCTTCGCCGCCGACGTTCACGTCGTCGGACAGGACGAAGCGATCGTCCACCAGCCGCAGCACGAAGCGAGAGACGACGCCCCCCCCGGCCGTCCTGCCCAGCACGCCCAGCTCCACCAGGCGCTCCGGCGTCACCGCATCGCCCAGCGCGGCGCGCGCCTCGTCGAGGGTGACCGGATCCCAGAAGGCCAGCATGCGCATCACCACGGCGCGCGGCGCCGGATCGCGCCGCAGGTGCCACTTGACGATCGGCGAGCGCAGCGAGCGGTGCGCGTTCCAGGCCAGCTTCTGGAACGGCTCGTACGCCTGCGACGTCAGGCCGATGGCCCGCAGGCGGCGGCCCAGCGCGCCCCAGCCCTCGGCCCCCAGCGCGAGACACGGCTCGACCTCCGGGAGCGTCATGACGCGCCATCCTACCCCCGGCGCCGCGGGTCTTGTCTTCGTCCGTGCGCGGGCTCCACACTGCGTGTCATGCGCTCCGCAGTCCTTCTGTCCTCCGTCGCTTTCCTGACCGTCGCGGCCGTCGCCGCTTGCAGCAGCTCGCCGTCCGGCGCCGCGTCAGGCCCCGACGGCGGCGGAGACGACGCCAGCGCGGAGGGCGGCGCGGGGGACGGCGGCAGCGAGGGCAGCACGGGCGACGCGGGGGACGCAGGCGCCGACGTCGACAACGGCGCGCCCTCGACGAATTACCCCGCGCCCCACCCGCCGCTGCCGCAGCTGGTGAACAAGGCCGGCGGGCCGGTGCTGACCACGCCCCACGCCTACCTCGTCTTCTACCCGGGCTACCCCTACGAGACGCAGCTCCAGACCTTCGCCCAGAAGATGGCCGCCGCGACGTACTGGGCGACGACGACCCAGGAGTACGGCGTCGGCGCGCTCACGTACGCGGGGACCATCGATCTCACCAACGAGACCCCGCCGCAGAGCACCACCAGCACCGCCATCCAGAGCTGGATCGCCGGCGAGATCCAGGGTGGCAAGTTCGGCACGCCCGATCCCGAGGCCATCTACACCGTCTTCTATCCGCAGAGCACCACCATCACCCAGCCCAACCCCATCAGCACGCTGCTGCCCGCCCCGCAGAGCTGCGTCGCCTTCGGCGGCTACCACGACAACGCGGCCGTCTCCCTCGGCGACGGCGGCACCCCCACCAACTTCGCCTACGCCGTCATCCCCACCTGCAACACGTCGGTCGACAGCCTCACCTCGGTGGTCAGCCACGAGTGGGTCGAGGCGTCGACCGATCCGTTCCTCACCTCGACCGGCGCCTTCACCATCAACGGCGGGCCCGACGCGGCGTTCTATTCGACCGACGCCGACCACACCATCTGGGCGCTGATGGGCGGCGGCGAGGCCGGCGATCTGTGCGAGCCGGAGGGCTCGCCCATCTACGTCACGCCGCCGGACGTGGGCAACGCCGTGCAGCGGACGTGGTCGAACGTGCTCGCCCAGGGCAGCCACGATCCGTGCACGCCCGCCATCGCCGGCGCCTTCTTCGACAGCGCCCCGGTGCTGCCGGACACGGTGACCTTCACCTCCAGCATCACCGGCACCATCACCACCAGGGGGACCACCATCCCCGTAGGCCAGAGCAAGACCATCGAGGTCGACCTCTTCAGCGACGGCGACACGGGCGGACCCTGGACGGTGAGCGCCGACGACGTCCTCTCGCACTACTACGGCAGCTACGGACTGGCGAAGTCGATGTCCTTCGCCTGGGACCGCACCCAGGGCGTGAACGGCGAGAAGCTGCACCTCACCATCACCGTCACCTCGGCCTCGGTCATCGGCGGCGGGCACGCCTTCATGATCACGTCCACCAAGGGCGGCCGGCAGACGGTGTGGCCGGGGATGATCGTGGAGTGAGCGCCTCCCGCTAGGCCTTGCCGCGCCGTCGCTTCGCCGCCTCGACCTCCGCGTCGGCCTCGGCCCGGCTGACCGTGCCGTCGTGATCCTTGTCGAGCGCGCTCAGCAGGAGCTGCGCCGCGACCTCGGACGGGGCCTCGTGGGTCTCCCGCGCCACCGCCGCGGCGATCTCGGAGGCGGTGATCCTGCCGTCGTGGTCGGCGTCGATGGCGTCGAAGCCGCCCAGGCGGTCCCACAGCGCCGTGGCGAAGGCGTCCACCAGCGCGAGCTTGACGTCGCGCCCGCATCCAGGCGGCGGCAGTCGCTCGGGGTGCTCGCGGCCGAAGCGGATCAGCGGCTCGATGTGATCGAGCCCCAGCAGCAGATCGCGCACCAGGGCGACCCGGTAGTCGCGGCCCTCGACCAGCGGCACCCCGTCGATCGCCGTCACCACGTCCCCCGGCTGCGTCACCAGCACGCGGTCGTCGACCTGGAGGAAGCCCCCCGACTCCGCCGGCGCGTGGGCCCGTGACGCGGTCACCGCGTCCCGCACCACGGCGCCAGGCAGGCGGACCACCACGATCTCGTTGTCGAACGGGACCTCCGCCTTCAGATCGCCGTAGGTGAAGTGGCCGCGGTACTCCCTGCCGCCGCGGATGCCGCCCCCGTTGAACAGGCACGCGTCGGCGTCGAGCGCGTCGCGCAGCAGCGAGCAGATCAGCGTGCCCAGCGACGTCTGCCGCGCGCGCGACCCCACCGAGGAGAGCGCCTCGCCCTCGGGCACCTTCATCAGCGTCGCCGACTCGAGGGCGTGCACCCGTGCCATGTGCCCGTCGACCCGCGCGCGCATGGCGGCGTCCTCGGGGTAGCGGGCTACCGGATCGAGGCGCACCGCCACGGCGGGCGAGTCCGGCCCCGCGGCGGGCGCCTCCGCCGGCCACCGCAGATCGGTGACCGCGCCCCGCAGCGCGTCCTGGCCCGCCTTGACGATCCACGTCGTCTCCACCTGCTCCACCATCACCACGTGCTCGTGCCCGCCCACGATCACCGGGAACGGCGGCTCGCGCTGCGCCAGCGCCAGCGCGCGGTCCTCCTCGATGGGCTGGTGCGTGATGGGCACCACGCAGACGCACCCCTCGTCGTGCAGCAGGCGCGCCGTCATGCGCAGCGCCGCCGCGTTGGCCGGCTCGATCTCCGCCCCGCCGAAGGGCTGGCGGCGGTAGATGGTGTCGTCGGTCATCACCACGCCGATCAGCGCCACGCGCACGCGCCGCCCGGGCCCGGCCACCTCGAGCACCTGGTGCGTGGGCAGCGGCGGATCGAAGCCGTGGACGTTGGTGCTCAGCCACGTCCCTCTGAACTCGCGCAGGCGCGCGTGCAGCTGCGCCGGCGTCACGTCGTCCTCGTGGTTGCCGAAGATGACGTGGGTGATCCCGGCCGCGTTCAGGCAGTCGACCATCCCCTTGCCCGCGTCGAGGCTGGACAGGATGCTCGGCGCGAGGAAGTCGCCCGCCAGCACCGCCAGGAACGCGTCGGCGGGATCGGTGGTCCGGTGGTGGGCGAGCAGAGTGGCCAGGCGCGGCAGGTTCTCGAGCGTGTAGACGTCGTTCACCGACACGATGCGGAGCGTGGGACCGCGCATGGGTCAGCGGTCCCCCGTGGCTTCGCTCAGCCACCGGCTCGCCCGGCGTCGCAGCTCGCGCCGCTGCTCCTGGATCCGCGCCAGGTCCTGCCGCGGGAACCACACCCGCACCAGGACGATGGTCAGCACCAGGTTGTCGAGCGACATGAGCGCGTACAGAAGAAGCGGGAACCCGGAGGCGACCAGGAACGAGAGCGCGCACATCGCCGCCGGCAGCGCGAACCACCGCTCGGCCCACACCGCGAGCAGGGCGTAGGTGAGCGCCCACGCGCCGAGGAAGACCAGGTGCATGTGCACCGCCGAGATCCCCGCCAGCCACCCGCCCGCGCCGAAGCAGGCCTGCATCGCCATGTAGAGCCCGAAGGTCGCCGCCAGGTGCCGGTTGAGGACCGTCTTGGTCAGCGACTCGCGCGCCCAGAGGTAGGCGAGCAGCCCCAGGAAGAGGAAGGTGAAGGCCGGCAGCACCGTCGTGTCCAGGTACGACGGCGCCCCGGCGTAGTGCGCGTAGGCCCAGCCGGCGAGGGGGGACACCGTCCAGATGAGGCCGAAGAACGCGGCCAGCGTCGCGCGCGTGCGCGTGCCCACCTGCGGATCGAGGTCCTTCTCCATCTTGCGCAGCCGCTCGTCCTCCACGGCGCGCGCCTTGACCGCCGCCTCCACGCGCGCCGCCACGTCGGGCGGCGCCTCCGACACCTCGCGCAGGAGCGTCGCCGCCGAGGCCCCCTCGCCCAGCGACAGCTCGTGCTCGATGACCAGCAGCAGCGCGCGATCGAGGCCGTGCCGCGCGGCCTCGTTGTCCGGCCACGCCGACAGCGCCGCGTGGTAGCCGAAGCGGCACTCGCCGAGCAGGTTCGCCACCGCCAGCTTGCGGTCCTCGCCCGGCTGCTCCTCCTCCAGCGTCCTCGTCAGGCGCGTCAAGCTCTGCTTCGCGTCCCAGGCGAGCTTGCGCGAGCCGCGGTGGCGCAGGTACTCCTCGACGGCGCGCCGCATGGCCTCGGCGCTCTCGTAGCGGCCCTCCGGATCGCGGCTCATCGCCTTCAGGCAGATGCGCTTGGCCTCGGCGGGAAAGCTCGCCGGGAAGCGCGGCGCCGAGAGCAGGATGTCGGTCACCATGGCGTGCACCGAGTCGCCCTTGTGCGGCGGCTCGCCCGCGAAGATCTCGTAGAAGATGGCGCCCAGCAGGTACACGTCCGTCTTCTCCGAGAAGAGCGCGGGATCGCCCAGCAGCATCTCCGGCGCCATGTAGTGCGGCGTCCCGGCCACGTCCTTGGCCAGCGACCGCGGAGGCAACCGGCCGCTGGGGTCGTCGTTCAGGCTGATGGCGATCCCCCAGTCGAGCACGCACACCTCGCCGAACTCGCCGATCATCACGTTCTCGGGCTTGAGGTCGCGGTGCAGGATGCCGCGGCTGTGCGCGAAGTGGACGGCGTTGCACACGCTCGCCAGAGTCCGCAGGTTCCACTCCAGCGGATCGGTCACCGAGAAGCGCCGGACGATCTCCGCCGGCTCCTTCATCAGGTGCCCCCAGGGGCGCCCCTCGATCCGCTTCATCACGATGACCGGCAGGCCCGCGGCGTCGACCGCCACGTCGTGCACCGGCACCACGTTGGGGTGCTCGAGGGCGCCGGTGACCCACGCCTCGCGCAGGATGCGCAGCGCTGCGTCGAGATCGCGCGCCCCGGCGCGCAGCGTCTTGACCGCCACGTGGCGCCCCATGGTCGCCTGCGTCGCCAGGTGCACCACGCCCATCCCCCCCTCGCCGATGGTCTGGTGCAGATCGATCTTGCCCTCCAGCGACGCCCCGAGGGCGCGCAGACCCTGGAGCGCCGCCGCGGCGCCGTGGGAGATGCTGCGCGGGGGCTCGATGGTGGAGTGCGGGTGATCGAGCAGCGTCCGCGCGAGGTGCAGCTCGCCCTCGAGCCGTGCTTCGATCGTCCTGGCGAGATTCTCGTCGTCCGTGGGCATGGGGGCGAGGTCCATCCTACGTCGCTCCCGGGCGCACCCTCCGGGGGAGAAGGCGCACGCCGGGCGGGGGAGAGGCGCACCGCCCGGGTGGAGAATGCGCCTGCCGCGCCGGTCGGAGCGCCTCTGCTGCCGCCTGCCGGCGGAGTCACCCCCGGTGCGCGGCGATGGCATGCGCCATCCCGTGCGCCCCGCTCGTCGCACGAGGCGCACCAGGCAGGCCTTCAGGCGCATCCATCCCAGATGGAGGCGAACGCGTTGGCCAGACGAGGCGCATCGGGCGGCGACCGAGGCGCTCGAGGTGGCCAGGGGAGGCGCCGACTCGTCGACCTCGGGCGCCCCATCCTCGGTCGAGTGGCGCCAGGGCCGACGGGTCGTGCGCCGGACCTCCCATTCCGTGCGCCCGCCGTGGCGCATTCATTCGCCGACTCCACCCGTCCATTCGCCTCGACCCGGCGGCGGAATCGCCACACGTGGCGAGGTCATGCGCCAGTCGGCGCGAAGCGATGGTATCGTCCGCGGCCACGGTGCGCCTCGAGGCGCCCGATGGAGCGCCAGGCCATGCCGACCACCGTCCCCGTCCTTCTGCTCCGGGCGCGTCGCGCCCTCGATCTGCCGAGCCAGGGCGCGCTGGGAGAGGCGCTCGGCAGCTCGCGGCGCTCCGGTCAGCGCTGGGAGCGCGGGCAGAGCACGCCCATGCCCGAGCAACTCCACACCCTGGCGCGCCTCGTCCACCCGAAGGACGCGGAGCTCGCGGCGGAGATCGCCGCGGCAGGTCGCACCACGCTCCTCGAGCTCGGGGTCGTGGCGCCCCCTCCACCGCCGCCGCCACCGCCGCCGGTGGTGGTCGTGCCCGCAGCGCCTCCTCCGCCACCCCCCCCTCCGCCGCCGCCTCCGCCGCCCGATCCCGTGCACATCGTGGACACCGTGGTGTGCGCCGCCGCCGAGGCCATGCAGCTCATGCCCGACGCCATCCGTCCCGCGCTGCGGGCGGCGTTCCGGCGGGCGCGCCTGGCGGGCCTCTCCGTCGAGGCCGTAGACGCGGCGCTCCAGAGCGGCGTGTCGTCCAACCGGGCGACCCCGCCACCGGCAAAGCGTCCTTAGGCTGGTGGGTTCGGGGGGACCGTTCTTGCTGCTGACCGCCACCCTCAACCACTCGGCCCTGCCGGGCGTCCATCTCACGCACTTCCGTGCGAGCGAGGGGATGTCCCGGCCCTTCATGGTCGACGTCGAGTTCAGGAGCGATGACCCGGACCTCGATCTCGACGCGCTGCTGTGGTCGACGGCCCTGGTGGCGCTCGTCGACGACCGGGGCGGAAGCCGCCTCTTTCACGGCGTCGTCGAGGAGGCCGAATACCTGGAGACGCTGCGGGCCGAGGTCCACTTCTACCGCCTTCGCCTGCGGCCCCTGCTCCACGGGCTCGCCTACCGGGTGCGGACCCGCATCTTCCAGAACCTCGACGTGGCCGAGATCGTCAAGAAGGTGTGCAAGGACTCCGGCCTCCCCGACGCAGCCTTCGACTGGAGCAAGGCCGCCGGACCGTTCAGCAAGCGCGAGTTCTGCATGCAGTACAAGGAGAGCGAGCTCGCCTTCGTCATGCGCCTCCTGGAAGAAGAGGGGCTCTTCTTCTGGTTCGAGCACTCCGACACGAGTCACGTCATGCACGTCGGGCAGGATCGGGGCGCCTACCAACCGATCGACGGGACGCCGTTCCTCTCCGCGTATCATCTGACGCCGGGCAAGCACCTCGACAGCGAGTGGGTCAGCGACCTGCGCATCACGACGAAGCTCTGCCACGAGGTGTTCCACACGCGCGACTGGGACTGGAACCAGCCGCGCAAGCCCATCGAGGCCCAGGCCAACGGCGACGTGGCGACGGGCCGCATCGCCTACGAGTACCCCGGCCGCTTCCTCACGACGGCGGACGGGGGGACGCGCGCGAAGGGCCGCCTCGCCGCGGAGATGCTCGAGAAGTACGTCATCGACGGCATGACGACATCGTATCGACTCTGGCCCGGGCGCACCTTCACCATCGACGACGCGACGCCCGAATACATGGCGGGCGAGTACTTCATCGTCCGCGTCGATCACGAATACCACCACGATGCGATGGCCGGGGAAGACCGGCGGGCGGACTCCGGCCGCCTGGCGTATCGCGCGACCTTCAGCGGCGTCCCGAGCTCCGTGCCCTACCAGCCCCCTCGCGTGACGCCGCGACCGCGCATCTTCGGGAAAGAGAGCGCGGTCGTGACCGGACCCGAGGAGATCCACGTCGACTCGTTCGGCCGTATCAAGGTCTACTTCTATTTCGATCGCGAGGATCCCGTCGACGAGAAGGCCTCGTGCTGGCTCCGCGTCCAGCAGCAGAACACGAGCGGGAGCATGATCTTGCCGCGCCGCGGCTGGGAGGTGAGCGTCGGCTTCCTCGACGGCGACCCGGACCGGCCCATCGTGCTGCAGAAGGTCTACAACGCCGAGACGATGCCGCCCTACCCCCT
>DATBQU010000364.1:0-2043 GCA_036560665.1 Polyangiaceae bacterium | reverse complement strand
GTAGTCGCGCGTGCCCGGGTACACCGACAGCGCCGAGAAGAGGTACTGGTGTGGCCGGGCGCGCTCGAGGAAGCGCAGCGTCTCGTCGAAGGTGGCGCGCGTCTCGCCGCGGTTGCCGACCATCATGTAGTAGCGCAGCTTCACGCCGTACTTCTTGGCCAGATCGCTGGAGGCGATGATCTCGTCCGGGGTGATCTTCTTGTCGATGTTGTCGAGGATGGTCTGCGAGCCCGACTCGACGCCCAGGCTCAGGCGCTCGCACCCGGCCAGGCGCATCTCGCGCAGGAGCTCGTCCGAAAGCACGTCGACGCGGGTGTCGCAGCTCCACACGAACTGCAGCTTGCGCGCGCGGATCTCCTTGCACATCGCGATGACGCGCTTCTTGTTGGTGGTGAAGGTGTCGTCCTTGATCTGGATCATCCGAACCGGCGCGCGCGCCACGGCCTTCTCCAGCGCGTCGACCACGTACCCCACCGACTGGGCCCGGTAGCTGCGTCCCCAGCTGGCCTCCGCGCCGCAGAACGTGCAGCGCCAGGCGCAGCCGCGCGAGGTCATCACGATGTGCGTGTCGAAGTAGTCGTGCGGCGAGGCCAGCGCGTCGAGCTGCTCCACCGCCGGCCGCGTGGGGGCGATCACGACGCCGTCGCCGCCGCGGTAGGCGGTGCCGGCGAGCCCCGCCGTGGGCTGGCCTGCGGCCAGCCGCCGGAGGAGCTCGAGGAAGGTGAGCTCGCTCTCGCCGACGGCGATGGTGTCGATCTCGGGGTGGTGGGCGAGCATCTCCCGGGCGAGCGGCGTCGCGTGCGGGCCGCCGACGACCACGTGCGCCTTCGGGTGCAGCCGCTTGATGGCGCGGGCCACGAGCGCGACGCCCCGGCGGTTCGCCGTCCAGCAGGACAGGCCGAACACGTCGGCGTCGAGCGCGGCGATCACCTCCTCGACGCGCTGCCACGCGAACGCCGACATGTTGATGACCTTGGCCTGGTGCCCGGCGCGCAGCGCCTGCGCGCCGAGGGCGAAGAGGCCGTAGGGCGTCTGGTAGAAGTCGGAGTCGAGGTCTCCCTCGGCGTACTCGCCCGGCGGCCCGTCCCCGCTCACGTCCGGCGGATGACCCGGCATCGGGATCTTCCACGGGGGCGGGTACAGCAAGGCGACGCGCATCGGGGGCTCCGGAGGACCTATTGTAGCTGGAATGGCCCGCAAGGAACGCCGCGCGCAGGTCCTGGCCGAGCGCAAGCGACGCAAGAAGGCGGGGGCAGCCGCGGACGCTGACTGCTACGCCTGGATGGCGAGCCTGCTGCCGGCGTCGGGAGGCCGCGTGCTCGAGGTTGGCGCGGACGCCAAGGGCACCGCCGCCCTCACCGGGCGCGGGTGGAAGGTGGTGACCATCGAGACCTCCGCGGTGCTCGCCGAGGGGGGCTTCGGCGGCGAGCCGGTCGACGCCGTGACGTGCTGGCTGCTCGACGTGCGCGCCACCCGCCCGCAGGTCGCGGCGAAGCTCGACGCGATGGGCCTGCAGACGGCGGACGAGCGCCGCCTCGCGGTGCACACGCTGGTGTACCGGCTCGCCGGCCGCGTCCTGCGCCCCGGCGGCGTGCTCCAGCTCGTCGACCGCATGCCCGAGCCGTTCGGCGAGTCGCTCGCGGCGGGCATGGTGCGCCTGCAACGCGCGCAGGCGCGCGGCACGCCGCTGGAGTTCGCGGCCATCGACGCGCGGCCCGATGGAGGCGGGGCGTACGTGTCGGTGCGGTCGCGCAAGCCGGGCTAGCGCCCCGCCGCGTCACCCTCACCGAGAACGGCGCTGAGGCTGATGGCCAGATCGCTGCGCACGACGCGCAGCAGGCTCTCGAGCTCCTCCGGCGTCGCCTTGAGACGCTCGCCCAGGAGCCGGTGGGCCTCCTCGACGATCCGCTTGCGCACCGCGATCATCCGTCGGCCGATCGTCGCACGCGACACCTGGAAGACGGCCGCGATCCTCCCGATGTTCAGCCCGTCGATGTAGTGCAGGCGGAGCATGCTGCGATCTTCGGCGTCGAGCCCGAGGAG
>DATBQU010000363.1:0-6938 GCA_036560665.1 Polyangiaceae bacterium | reverse complement strand
AGTGACGCGAGCACCGGATCCTTCACCCGGTCGTGCCACGAGAAGTGCCGCAGCTGCCCCGCCGCGTCGTGGGCGCTCCACTCTCCCTGCGGGGCCGGCACCACCCTGCCGCCGACCTCGCGGGCGAGCCGGGTCTCCAGCGTCGACGCCTCGGGGAACATCCGGAAGCCGAAGATGTGGTCGGGGCGCAGGCCGGCCGTCAGCACCAGGCTGGCCTGTCCGCCGATCCAGAGGGCGGCGAGAACCACCCGCGCGCGGGGGCCGAGGTCCAGCACGCGCCGAACGGTACCACGACCGATTTGCGTCCTCTCGCGGCAGCGTGCCACGATCCCCTGGTCGTGCGGCCGCGCTGCCTCGTCGCCTGGTTCGCCCTCCTCGCCGGATTCGCCGGCTGCGGGGAGGGGGCGACCCACCCGCCGAGGGGGCCCTCGACCGAGATCGTCGTCACCCCCCGGCTGTCGCGCGGCGCGGAGCCCGTGGCCGACGGCGCCGCCAACGCCGACCCGCCAGCCGTTCTCTCCAGTCAGCCCGATGCCGCCCCGGTGACCTCGTCGCCTGCGCCGCGGCCGGCCGCCGCCGTGGGTCACCTCGAGGGCCCCAGCCGCCTGGCCCACCTGTTCGAGGCCCTGGCCCGGCTCGACGACGGCCATGCCCACGACGACGTGCGCATCCTCCAGTACGGCGACTCGCACACGGCGAGCGACCTCGGCACCGCCGTCTTCCGGCGCGCGCTGCAGGCCCGCTTCGGTGACGGGGGCCGCGGCTTCGTGTCCATCGGCAAGCCGTGGAAGTCGTACGTGCAGGACGGCGTCCACGGCGGGATGACGAAGGAGTTCGAGCCGACCAAGGTCAAGTTCCACGAGGGCGGCACCTTCTCCGGGCTCGACGGTTGCTACGGCCTCCTCGGCGTCGGCATCGGGGCCACCAAGGGCGGCGGGCGCGCGTGGACCGAGGTGGCCGCGGGCGCCTCGCACATCGAGATCGACTACGGCCAGGACCCGCGCGGCGGCAGCTTCGACGTGTTCATCGACGGCGCCCGCGCCGGGCGCATCGCGACTCGCGCCGCGCAGCCCGGGTCCGGCTACTTCGCCTTCGACCTCGCCGACGCTCCCCACCAGGTCGAGCTGCGCACCGTGGGAGACGGCGAGGTTCGCGTGTTCGGCATGGCCCTCGATCGTCCCCAGGCCGGCGTCGTGGTCGACGCCCTCGGCATCAACGGGGCGCAGATCCTAACGCCTCTGCGCTGGAACGAGGAGCACTTCACCGAGCAGCTCCGCCATCGCGGGCCGGAGCTGGTGATCCTCGCCTACGGAACGAACGAGTCGATGGAGCCGGGTCTCAGCGACGCCGAGGTCGAGCGCAAGATGGTCGACATGCTGGGGCGAGTGGCGCGCGCTGCCCCGACCGCGTCATGTCTCCTCCTCGGTCCGGTGGATCGTGCGTCGCACACCAAGGGACGGGACGACTGGAAGAGCGCCCCGCGCATCCCGGAGCTCGTGGCCGTGCAGAAGCGCGTCGCCGAGGCGGCCGGCTGCGGCTTCTACGATCAGCTCGAGGCCATGGGCGGGTCCGGCAGCATCCTCGCGTGGGCCGCCGAGCCGCAGCCGCGGGCGGGCCACGACCGCGTCCACCTCACGCGCAGCGGCTATGCCCAGCTCGGCGCCGCCTTCGCCTCCGATCTCATGCGCTCCTACGACGAGTGGCGCGCCGAGCGAGGGCTGCCGCCTACGAGCGCGCCGAAGACCTGGGGTGTGGCGAGCCGCTAGTCCCCCGGGCGCGGTCGGCGCCATCACTCGCGCGCGCTCGCCTTCTTCCAGCGCTCGAACGCGGCGACGACGGCGTCGCTCAGCATGTCCCCCAGCACCTCCGCGCCGAGCGGCGTCGGGTGCGTCAGATCCCCGCCGCCGAGCTGTGGCTTGGCCTTCACCCAGCGCGCCATCGAGCCTTCGCCGCCCATGGCCTCGAAGGTGTTCCAGAAGGCGGCGCCGTGCCCCAGGGCGACGCGCTTCTGGATGGCGACCAGATCGAGGATCACGCGCTTGGTCGCCATGCGTCCGTCCTTCTGCTCGGCGCGGTCCAGCGGCGCCACGACCAGCACCGACGCGCCCCCCCCGACCTCGCGCAACTCGTCGATGAGGCCGCCGAGAGCCTGCTCGTACTCGTCGCGGTCGAGCCGCCACAGGTCGCTCTCGTTGGTCCCGTACTGGAAGACGATGAGGGCAGCGTCGCGCAGCGCGAGCTGCTCCTTCCAGTGGGCCCGGTCCTGCCTCTGCCAGTAGACGGCCATCGCCGCGTGCGACCCCAGCGCGTCGTAGACGACGCCCGGTTGATCGCGCTCGAGGGCGACGCCGAAGAGACGCACCGGCCCGCCGCCCATGGCGCGGACCGTCAGCTTCGCCTCGCCGTCGTCGACGCGCACCGAGTGGATCCGCGAGACCTTCGTGTCGCCGCGCGTCGAGAAGCGCTCGGCCGCTCCGCCGCGCACGCCGAGCTCGACGTCGCCGCCGGCGGGCTGCTCGAGGTAGTAGAGATCGAAGCGCGACACGTGTCGCCCGAAGTCGCCGCGGGTGGCGGTCCCGTACCAGCCGACTCCGCCGCCGTAGCTCGTGAACGAGACCCCGCCCAGGCCGTACATCCCGTCGGGCGCCACCGGACCCGCGAGGCGGCTGGCTTTCCAGTCACCGTCGGAGGCGTGCAGCACGTCGTTGTGGAAGTACCACTCCCAGGGGTTGGCGATGAGGATGAAGCCATGGCCCGCGTCGCCGAAACGCGCCTGGAGGCGCCGGCGCACGGTGCCGGAGACGTAGTCGCTGGCGATGGTGGAGTCGCCGTAGTGCAGGATCCGCGTGACCGCGCCGGCCTCCCTCCTCTCGGTCCGCGCCAGGCGGGCGAAGAACGGGTCGAGCACCTGCCCGGGGTCCTCGACGCCCACGGTCCGCAGGGTCGGTCGAACGTCGGGGTCGATGTCCGGTAGCGTCGCGCCCGACTCGGAGGGCAGCGCGTTGTTCACGGTGGGCGTGTTCTCCGAGGCAGGGAGCGCCTGCTCGCCCGAGGTGGGGGGCGGCGCAGGAGCGGCGCGGGCCTCCGGGGTGTCGTCCCGCTCGGCCGCAGAGTCCCAGGGCGCCGGGGTGACCCTCAGCCGCCGTAGCCTCGGGCTCGCGTAGGGGAGCCCCAGCACGGCGAGCATGATCAGGAGCGCCCGTGAGGTCTTGCCGAGGAGGGGATGCGCGTCGTTCACGCCTGCCGGCCGGCAGGATACCGCGATGGGCGGGAACTTTCCGGGCCTGGAAGAGATCCTTCCTCTGGGTCGTTCGTTCCAGAAGACGCGGCCCGGGCGCGCAGCGGCGCGCCGGCAGGAGGACCTCGCGATGAATCTCGTACGAGCGAGGCGCGCCCCCGTGCGCGCCGTGGCTACCCTTTGTGCGCTGGTCGCGTCGGCGGGCGCGTGCGGCACCGAGAAGCGCGAGGCCCCGTCGACGGCCAGCGCCGACCCCGCGGACAGGGGCGGGGGAGGCACCGGTGCCCGGGCCAAGGGTGAGGAGGGGGCGATGGGGAACCCCAATCTCCCCGACTACGCCCCGCAGTTCGGCATCATCGGCCAGCTCCCGGGCGAAGGCGCCAGCGCAACCGCGCCCACCCAGGATGTGCCGTCGCCGACGACTCCCGTGGCCCGTCTGGACCCCAACGCGCGCTACGCGACGACGTACCGCCCCGGAGGAGCTGCTTTGGCAGCCTTCGACGCGGCCATCGCGCGCGGCCAGATCCCGGCGACCTACCGCGACCTGGTGGGCGACTTCGGCGCCCGCTACGCCCCCGCGCTCGCGCGACCGGCCGAGGGCGCGCTCGCCATCTCCGCGGACACGGAGCGCGCGGCCGTCGGGCCGAACGGCGGCCCCATCAACCTGCGCGTCGCGCTGGTATCGAGTGACGCCACGCCGTCTCGCGCGCCGCTCTCGGTGCACCTGGTGCTCGACACCAGCGGCTCGATGAGCGGGTCGGCCATCGACGACGCGCGCAAGGCGGCGGAGGCGGTGGTGGAGAAGCTGGCTCCCACGGACGACTTCTCGATGGTGACCTTCTCCGACGCCGCGCGCCTCCTCGTGGCCGACGGTCCGGTGGGGCCGCGTCGCGCCCAGGCGCTCGCGCGCATCCACGAGGTGAAGGCCGACGGTGGGACCAACATCTCGGCCGGTCTCGACCTCGCCTATGCCCAGGCGCACCTGGGCAGCATCCCGCAGGACGCGGTGCGCATCGTCATGCTCCTCTCGGACGGGCACGCCAACGGCGGCGACACCGATCCGCAGAGCCTCGCGCAGCGCGCGTCCCGCGCCTTCCAGGACGGCGTCCAGACCAGCTCCTTCGGCCTGGGGACGGATTTCGACGCCGCCCTCATGAGCCGCATCGCCGACCGCGGCGCCGGCGGCTACTACTACCTGGCCGACTCGTCGCAGATCGCCCCCGCGCTGGCGCGGGAGCTCGACGCGCGCCTCCAGCCGGTCGCGACGGCCGTGGAGATCCGCGTGCGGTTGCGCCCCGACGTGGCCGCAAGCAAGGTCTTCGGCTCGCGCGAGCTCTCGACCGCCGAGGCCGCCGCCGTCCGGGCTCAGGAGGTCGCGCTCGATCTGCGCGAGAAGAAGAACGGCATCGCCGGCGACCGAGAGCTCGACGCCGCCGGTGGCATGCGCTTCTTCATCCCCGCTTTCGCGCGTGCCGACCGGCACGCCACGATGATCACCCTCCAGCTCCCTGCGGGCACCGGCGAGCGCAGCGTCGCCAGCGTCGAGGTCCGCTACAAGGATCGGCTGCTCGCCAGGAACGTCACCCGGGAGCTGCCGGTGAAGATGCGCTGGGCCGGCAGCGACGCGGAGAGCGCCGCGACGCAGGACCCCAGCGTGGCGCGCATGACCCAGGCCTTCGGCGCGGGCGAGACCATCCTCGACGCCGCCGAGCGGGTGGACCACGGCGACCGCAGCGGCGCGCGTCAGCTGCTCGACGAGCGGGCGCAGGTCCTGAGGAGCGCCGCGCAGGCGCTGGCGGAGCCCATGCTCGCCGAGGACGGCGCGCGCCTGACACGGCTGGCCGGCGCCGTCGGCGGAGACGCCCGCATCGGCGATCCGCTGCCGCTCGTCGTGATGCTCCGCGGCTCCGGCTACGGGTACTTCTGATGGCGACGCCCCTGCCGCTCGATCGCGTGACGTCGCTCGCGGTCGACCCCGGGGCGCGGGTCGTCGTCCGCGGGCTGGCGACGACGTCGGTGGACGGGAGCTCGTTCGACGCGGCGATGCAGTGGGACGCGCTGTCCCCCGGCGCAGTGCGCCCGGGGGGGCTCTTCGATCTCGAGGCCGGCGGCCTCCGCGTGGTGGAGCAGCACCCGGAG
Organism: Polyangiaceae bacterium; assembly: GCA_036560665.1. Taxonomy (GTDB): domain Bacteria; phylum Myxococcota_A; class Polyangia; order Polyangiales; family Polyangiaceae; genus Palsa-1150. The sequence goes on along the minus strand of DATBQU010000363.1, from coordinate 1,561 downwards.
CGTCACCAGTACGTCCTGACATCGACCGGCAGTGCCGGCCCGGCGTGTCTGGCGGCGCATGCCGAGTCGCCGTGCCTCGTGCCGCGGCTGGCGACGCTGGCGCACGAGCGCCTTCGCACGCAAGGCGAGCTCGCCTCGACGCTGACCGGTGGGGTGGAGGTCGAGGGCGTGCTGGCCCCGCCGCCGGGGTCGCCGGGAGCCGAGACGGTGAGCGGTCTCACCCTGGTCGCCGTCCTGTTCGGGCTCGCGCTCGCGGTCGGCCTCTTGCTCGGATGGGCGCGGCGCAGGGCGCGGACCGCGCTGGGGCGCGTCCGCGCGGCGGCACGGGACGCGATGCGAACACTTCGCGGGGGCGATCCGACGCTCGATCGCGTCCGGGTCCAGGTCCGGGCGATGGTCGCGCGCGCGAAAGACCTCGAGGCCGCGCGCCGAGCCTGCGCGCAGCGCCTGCGGCGGATCGACCGTGCCGCACTCGAGCGCCGGCGCGAGGCACACGCCCGCTCCGTCGCCCCCGAGGCGGCCGACACGCTGGCCTGGCTCACGGCGGAGTGCTCCGAGGCCAGCCGCCTCGAGAGCGATCTGTCCTCCAGCATCCTCGGGCTCCAGCGCATCGAGAGCGCGCTCCGCGTCGTCGCGCTCCGCGTCCGCGAGCACCACGGGACGCGCGCGCGTGTCGCCCACGGTGACCCCGTGGACGTAGCGGCCGACGAGCTCCACCTACGAGACGAAGCTCTGAGCGAGGCCGACAGGGCGATCGCGACCTGACGGGCAGGGCTGCGCTGGAAGCCGACCTGGCCCTCTGCTACTCGTCGCGCCATGTCCACGCGCGTCCGGTTCGCCCCCTCGCCCACCGGGTATCTGCACATCGGTGGGGTGCGTACGGCGCTCTTCAACTGGCTCTGGGCCCGCAAGACGGGGGGCGTCTTCGTCCTGCGCATCGAGGACACCGACCAGGAGCGCAGCACCCCCGAGAGCCTTCGCGTCATCCTCGACTCGCTCGAGTGGCTCGGCTTGAAGTGGGACGAGGGGCCCGGCGTCGGCGGACCGCACGGCCCGTACACGCAGATGGAGCGGCTCCCCATCTACGCGGAATGGAGTGAGCGCCTCGTCCGCGCCGGGAAGGCCTACCGTTGCTACTGCACCAAGGAGGAGCTCGACGCGCAGCGCGCGGCTCTGAAAGCCCGCGATCCCAAGGCGAGCTTCCGGTACCCGCGCACGTGTCGCGATCGCAAGGACCAGCCGGACCTTCCGTATGTCGTGCGCTTCCACATGCCCGACGGCGGCGCCGTCACCTACGTCGACAAGGTGTTCGGCGAGGTGACCACCCCCAACGCAGCGCAGCAGGATTTCGTGATGCTCCGCAGCGACGGCGTCCCCCTCTACAACTTCGGCGCCGTGGTCGACGACATCGGCATGGGGATGACCCTGGTCGCTCGCGGTCGTGACCACATGATCAACACGCCACCGCAGATCCTGCTCTACGAGGCCTTCGGCGCGAAGGCGCCCGAGTTCGCCCACCTGCCGATGATGCTCGCCCAGAACGGCGAGAAGCTCAGCAAGC
>DATBQU010000362.1:0-12735 GCA_036560665.1 Polyangiaceae bacterium | reverse complement strand
AAGCCCTGGAGCGCGATGTAGGGCGCCGCGCACTTGGAGTTGACCGGCGCGCCCGCCAGCTCCTCGATCTCCTTGGCCATCGCGTCGTCGTTGCTCTGCTCCTTGATGGAGCTGGCCAGGTAGGCCCAGGCGTCGACCGAGTTGTTGTCGATCTGGATGGCGCGCTCGACCATCTCGCGCTCCGCCTTGCGGTCGCCCTTCTCCTTCATCACCTTCGCCAGCTGGAGGCTGGGGAAGGGCGAGTCCTTGAGCAGGTTCTGCGCGCCCTTGAGCGTGGCCTCGGCCTTGTCGAGCTTCTTCTGCGCCAGCTGCGAGACGCCCAGGCCAAGCCAGTCTTCCCCGTCGCCGCCCAGGGCGACGATCTTGCCCATGACCTTCTCGGCCTTCTCGTGGCGCCCGTGCTTCATCAGCTCCTGGGCGAAGATGCGGCCGCGGTTCATGTCCTCGGGGCCGTCGTTCCAGTGCTTCTCGAGGCCGCCGAGCAGGTCCTCCAGGCCGATGGCGATGGGGCGCCCCTGCTCGTCCTGCACCTGCACCGCGGGACCGTTGAAGCCGAGGAGCTTCCACACCTCGTCCATCTGGAGCGCCACCGGGCCGTCGACGATCTTCTTCTCGAGCGGCGTGCCGTTGGGGCTGATGGGCAGGAGCACCAGCGCGTTGCCGGGCACGCCGTTGGGGAAGGACGAGATCGGCGCCAGGATGGCCGCGCCGCCCCGGAGCTGGATGCCGGGGCCTCCGGCGGCGGGAGGGGCGGCGGGCTTGCTGGGCGTGTTCGACATGGGGCGGCTCTCTAGCACGGCAAGGCGTCGATCGGCGACGGACGCGGGGCCGGACGCCCGGCGCCCCCAAGTCGTCTCAGCCGCGGATTGACCCTTGGCCGGCCGCGCCCCCGGTGCGACGACAGGGCCCGCCGTCATGCGCTTGCCCTGGCTCTCCCTGTCCGTCCTCGCGCTGGGTGCGTGCGGCGACAGCGCCGGCGGCACCACGCACACCTCGCCGCCGCTGGCCCCGCTCGACGGGGTCGACGGGTCGACGTCCGGCCCGGGGGCCGGGGACGACGCCGGGGGATCGACCGGCGTGGACTCGGGCTGGCCGGATGCCGCGCCGACGCCGCCCGTGAGCTGCACGGGCAAGACGGGAGGCAAGGGCGACTTGACGCTCTCGCTCACCTCGGGGGGCCTGGCGCGCACCAGCCTCCTGCACGTCCCGCCCTCGTACGACCCGACCCAGGGGACGATGGTCGTGGTCGACTACCACGGGTTCAGCTCGGACGCGGCGCAGGAGGTCCTGCTGACGAACATGAACCCCGTGGCCGACGCCAAGGGCTTCGTCGTCGTCACGCCGTACGGCCTGGGCCAGGGCTGGAACGCCGGCGACTGCTGCACCGAGCTGCAGCCGCCCAGCGTCGACGACGTCCAGTTCACCAAGGACCTGCTGGCGCTCGTCTCCAGCCAGTACTGCGTCGATCCGCGCCGCGTGTACGCGACGGGCATGTCCAACGGCGGCTTCCTCTCGCATCGCCTGGCCTGCGCGATGGCCGACACCTTCGCCGCGGTGGCGCCGGTGGCGGGCGTGCTCGGCATCCCACCCGAGCAGTGCACGCCTTCACGTCCGGTGCCCGTCCTCGACTTCCACGGGACGGGCGACCCCGTGGTCCCCTACGACGGCGGGCCGGCGGCGAAGCTCCTGCCGCCCATCACCTTCCGGAGCGTGCCCGACACGATGGCCTTCTGGCGCACGGCGGACGCGTGCCTCGGCGCGCCGGTGGTCACCTACCAGCAGGGCGTCGTCACCTGCACGCGATGGAGCGATTGCAGCGGCGGCGTGGACGTGGAGCTTTGCACCGTCGACGGCGGCGGACACCAGTGGCCGGGCAGCAGCATCGTCGTGCCGGGCCTGGGGAACGGGACGACCGACGTGGACGCCACGGCGCGGATCGTCGACTTCTTCCTCGCTCACCCCATGTAGCTAGACTAGCGAGCTAGCCGGGGGTCACTTCGCGGGCGCGCCGCTCGCCGCCGGCAGGGGCGGGGGAATGGACGAGTCGGCCGGCTTCTCGACGGTCACGGTCGTCTGGTCGTTGGCGCTGGGGGTGGACGCGCCGCAGGCCAACCCGAGGGCGCCGGCCAGGGCGAGAGCACAGACGAGGAAGATTCCCTTCATGCCGGCCAGGCTACCACCCCTCCCGCCCGTGACGCGCGGACCAGGGAAAGAGCGTCAAGGATCGAACGCCCCGCGCGCCGTCACGCCCCCGTAACGCGGAAATTCCAGCGTTTCTTGCGTCGGCCCCGGTGTTGCGTACCGAGAGGCTCCTCATGGTGGCCCCGTCGAACATCGCACGCCGCACGCCTGCCCGTGCCGGCAACGCCTTCGTCGCCGGGGCCTACGCCTCCCCCGATCTGAGCCGGACCGGGGAGCGGGCGCGGTCCCTGTCTTGCCCCGAGAACCTCCCCCGGCATACTTACGGCTCGAGCATGCCCACCCACGCCGACCTCGAACCCCACGAGGAGCTCCACGCCGTCCCGGCGCTGGCCGAGCTGCCGCGTGAGACGCTGGCCGAGCTGGCGGCGAGCGCGGTGCAGCGGCGGGTGCTCTCCGGGGTCACGCTGGTCGAGCAGGGAGCCACGGCGACGCACCTCGATGTGCTCGCGCGGGGCGCGGTGAAGGTCGCGCGCCTCACCAGGCACGCGCTCGGCGAGTCGACGGTGGTGCTCGAGGTGGCCCGGGCGCCGGCGATCCTGCTCGGCACGTCGCTCTTCGACGGGCAGCCGGAGGCCGCGAGCGTCGTCACGCTGCGGTCGTCGCAGGTACTCCAGCTCGACCGTCGCATGGTCCTGCGCCTGGCGGGGCAGCACCCCGCCTTCGGACGCGCGCTGCTGGCGCACATGGCGCAGAGCGTCCGCCGCCACGTGCGGCGCATCGACGAGGTCGCTTCGGGGCCGGTCGACGACCGCGTGCGGCACCTGCTCGAGGGCCTCGCGCACGAGCACGGTACGCCGTTCGGGCAGGGCCGATTCATCGCGATCCCGCTGAGGCGCCGCGACATCGCGTGCATGGTCAACGCGACGACGGAGACGGTGAGCCGCGTCCTGGCGCGGTTCGAGCGCGAGGGGCTGACACGCAGCACGCGCGATGGCATATGGTTGCGGGTGCAAACGGCCTCCGTTCGCCCCGCGCCGCGCGACGATGACTCGAGCGACGCTCACGCGAGCGGCTCGAGAGGAGTGAGATGACGCGAAGCGACCGCCGTAGTCGTGCCCTCGCAATCGTCGTACTGCTTCTGCTGACCCTGCTGGCGCTGCCCCTGGCGTCGTCCGCCCGCGCGGACGACACCATCAAGCACCCCGGCGACCACCCGCTCTACCACGTCGAGCTCGAGCCCCACGTGCTCCTCGGATGGGGCGCGTTCTATCCGGGCGGCGGCTTCGGGGTCGGCGGGCGGGCCTCGATCCCCATCGTCGACAACGGCTTCGTCAAGGAGATCAACGACTCGGTCGCCATCTCCTTCGGCCTGGACGCGATGTTCTACAACGCCTGCTGGTACAACGGCTCCTGCTCGGCCACGTACCTGCAGATCCCGGTCGTACTCCAGTGGAACTTCTTCGTGGCCCAGCACTGGAGCGTCTTCGGGGAGCCGGGCCTGCTCATCTACACCGGCTTCCTCAACGACTGCCCCAACGGTCGCGACTGCGGCGGCCGCCCGGCGGTCACCGGGGTCGAGCCCGCGCTCTTCCTCGGCGGACGCTACCACCTCAGCGACAGCGTCGCGCTGACGATGCGCATCGGCTTCCCCTCGTTCTCCTTCGGTTTCTCGTTCTTCCTGTGATTCCCCGCTCACCCCCGCTCACCCCCTGCGCCAATGGCGCGGAGGCCTGGGGCGTCTTAGTCTTGGAAGGAGATGACGGTCGCCCTCTATCTCGTCGCCATCCTCGGGCTCGCCGTCCTCATGGTCGTCCACGAGGCGGGGCACTACTTCGCCGCGCGCAAGTTCGGCATGCGCGTCGTACGGTTCAGCATCGGCTTCGGGCCGACGCTGTGGAAGCACAAGCCGAAGGACAGCCCGACCGTGTACCAGGTCGCGCTCATCCCGTTCCTCGCCTACGTGCAGATCGCGGGGATGAACCCCTACGAGGAGAGCGACCCCAAGGACCCCGGCAGCTACGCCAACGCCGGGCTGTGGGCGCGGATCGTCACCATCGCGGCGGGGCCCCTCACCAACTATTTCTTCGCGTCGGTCCTCATCTTCTTCGGCCTCCTCATCGGCGGCAAGGAGGTGCCCGACGAGGCCAGCATGCGCGTCATCGTCGAGTCGGGTCCGGCCCAGGTGGCCGGGCTGGAGACGGGCGACAAGATCGACGCCGTGGCGGGCACGCCGGTGAAGAACTGGGACGAGCTGCGCAAGGCGGTGAGCGCGCACCCGGGCGAGGCCGTCGAGCTGACCGTCGACCGCGGCGGGACGGCTCTCCACCTGACGGTGACGCCCGGCCCCAAGGGCGACAAGGACGAGGGGCTCATCCACGTTCGCATGCCGACGCACGTCGAGCCGGTCGGCCTGGGCGAGGCGGCGGTGACCAGCGTCATCGCGCCGCCGGTGTTCGTCTACGAGAACGTGCGGGCCATCGGGCGCGTACTGGCCGGCAAGGAGAAGCTCCAGGTCAACGGGCCGGTCGGCATCGTCAAGGAGACGGCCAAGCAGGCGCGCACCGGCCCGGGCGTGCTCCTCCAGTTCCTGGGCATGCTCAGCGCCTACCTGGGCGCCTTCAACCTGCTGCCGTTCCCGGCGCTCGACGGCGGGCGGCTGCTGTTCCTCGGCGCCGAGGCGGTGTCGCGGCGCAAGCCGGACGCGAAGCTCGAGGCGCGCGTGCACGCCATCGGCCTGCTCATGCTGTTGACGCTCATCGCTTTCGTGACGTACGCAGACGTCATTGCGAAGTGACCGCTCGGCCCGCCCCACCCTGAGCCTCGTCCTCCCCATCTACGACGAGGAAGAGGTCATCCCGGAGCTCCACAAGCGCCTCCAGGGATTCCTGGCCAAGCTGGAGCTGTCTGCCGAGGTCCTCTTCGTCAACGACGGCTCGCGCGACAAGTCCATGGAGCTGCTGCGCGGCGTCGCCGAGAAGGAGCCTCGCTACCGCATCCTGTCCTTCGCGCGCAATTTCGGGCACCAGACGGCCATCACCGCGGGCGTCGACTACGCACGCGGCGAGGCGGTGGTGGTGATGGACGCCGACCTGCAAGACCCTCCGGAGGTCGTGCTCGAGATGGTCGCCCGCTGGCGCGCCGGGTTCGACGTCGTCTACGGGCGGCGGCGCAAGCGGGCGGGAGAGACGTGGTTCAAGCTGGTGACGGCGCGCCTCTTCTACCGCGTCTTCGCGGCGATGATCCCCATCGAGGTCCCGCTCGACACGGGGGACTTTCGCCTGATGAGCCGGCGCGTGGTGGTGGCGCTGCGCGAGCTGCGGGAGACGCACCGCTTCGTGCGCGGGATGGTGGCGTGGGTGGGCTTCCGGCAGACGGAGGTGCTCTACGATCGCCCGGGACGCTTCGCGGGCGACACCAAGTACCCGCTGCGCAAGATGGTGGGCTTCGCCGTCGACGGCATCACCAGCTTCAGCGTCCTGCCGCTGCGCTTCTCGACCTACCTCGGCATGGCCATGAGCGTGGCGTCGCTCGGCGTCATCGTGTGGGCGCTGCTCGCCAAGTACGTCTACCACCAGGTGGTGCAGGGCTGGACGGGCATCATGATCGTCATCGCCCTCTTCGCCAGCGTGCAGCTCCTGATGATCGGCATCCTCGGCGAGTACATCGGCCGCATCTACGAGGAGGTGAAGCGCCGCCCCCTCTACATCGTCGGCGACACGGTGAACCTGCCGAAGGACGAGGAAACCCCACCCCCCGACCTCGAGACCCCACCCCCCCGGCCCCCCGCCCCGCAAGCAGGGCGGGGGGAGCATGAAGGGGAGAGCTGAAGCGCGAGGTCTCGTCTTGTCCACGTTCCCCACGCCCCGCTTGCGGGGCGGGGGGCTAGGGGGGTGGGGTTGGGCGCCGTGTTGTGGGACGAACGGCCCGCCGAGGAGTGGTTACCGCTTCAGCTTCGCCGTCATCTGTTCGCCGAGCTCGACGGAGCGCTTGGTGGCGCACTCGACGGCGTCGATGAGGGTCTTGCGCAGGGCGCCGCTCTCGAGGGTGTGCAGGCCGGCGATGGCGGTGCCGCCGGGGCTGGTGACCATGTCCTTGAGGCGCCCGGGGTGCTCGCCTGTCTCCAGCAGCAGCTTGGCCGAGCCGAAGACCGTCTGCGCCGCCAGGAGCAGCGCCGTGTCGCGGTGCAGGCCCACCTTCACGCCCCCGTCGGCCAGCGCCTCGATGATGAGCATCACGTACGCCGGCCCGCTCCCCGACAGGCCGGTCACGGCGTCGAGCAGCACCTCGTCGAGCACCACCACCCGCCCCACCGCCTCGAAGAGCTCGCGCGCCATGCGCAGGTCGTCCTCGCGCGCGTGCGCTCCCCCCGCGATCGCCGTGGCGCCCGCCTGCACCGTGGCCGGCGTGTTGGGCATGGCGCGCACCACGCGGGAGCCCGCGGGCAGCCGCCCCTCCAGCGCCTCGATGGGAACGCCCGCCGCGACGGAGACCACCAGCTGGTCGGCGCGCACGTCGCCGCCGATCTCGGTGAGCACCCTGTCGATCCCCTGCGGCTTCACCGCCAGGACCACCACGTCCGAGTCGCGCACCAGCGCATGGTTGTCCGTGGTGGTGCGGATGCCGTGCGTCCGGTGCAGGAGCTCCAGCCGCTCGGCCTTCACGTCGCTGGCCACGACGCGGTCGGGCGGCAGCACCTTGCCGTGCATGAGCCCCTCGATGAGCGCCGCCGCCATGTTGCCGGCGCCCAGGAAGCCGAGACGTCGCGTCTTCATTGCAGCGTCCTCGCCACCCCGGCCAGCGCCTCGGACATCCAGTGGTCGACCAGCTCGCGCGCAGCGGGATCGTCCTCGCCCAGGTCCTCCGCCACGCGCTCCCAGCGCGCGCGCAGCAAGGCTCGCCGGCCGACGCTGGGGTCGTCGACCATCGCCGCGGCCCACGACACGCTGAGCACCGCCTGCCGCTCGCTCTCGTCGAGGCCGACGTGCCGCTTCGCCAGCGCGACCGGCGCGTTCGTGCCCAGCGGCGCCAGCGCCTCCTCGCGCCACCGCCGCGGCAGCATCAGCGTGCCCGTCTGCGCCGCGAGCTGCACGCCCAGGCCGGGGCAGCGGTCGCTCAGCACGTAGCGGACCGCGTCGATGGCGGCGACCCCCGCCTTGCGGCGACCGTCGATGCGCTCGAGCGCCTCCTTGCGGGCGGCCTCCAGCTCCTCGGTGGAGATGCTCATCTTGTGGGCGAACACCTTGAGGACGTGCTCTTCCCGCGGGTCGAGCTGGTCCCACACCGCCGCCAGCCACGCTCCCCGCAGGATGGCGCGCGCCACGCCCTGGTCCATCTCGCCGTAGACGTCCATCGACTCCGGGGTCACGGGCGACTCGGCATAGAGCGCGTTCGCGTCGCCCTCCGGCAGGCCCAGCGCGGAGATGACGGCGGCGATGGTCGTCTTCTCCTCGCCGTCGAGCGGCCCGTCCGCCACCAGCACGGCGCGCAGGACGCGCACCGCCAGCGAGCCGTAGCGCTTCACGCGCGCCACGTCCTTGTCGCTCGGCTTGCTCGAGAACAGGCTGCGCAGGCCGCGCGCGCCGATCTCGAGCGTCACCTTCTCGCGCACGACGTCCATCATCGGCACCCAGGTGGGCGGCGACACCGGCGCCATCGCGCGCACCATCTCCACCACCCAGGCCTCGAACTGCGTGGTCATCCGGGTGTGGGGCTGCCCCTGCATCGCCGCCGTGTACGCGTAGCCGCGTCGCTGCAGGAGGCCGTCGAGCGCGTCCTTCGGGTCGCGCGACCCCGAGGCGAGAACGAAGATGGCGTCCTCGCCGAGCACGCCGACGAGCCGCTCGAGCGCGGCGGTCGCCAGATCCGGTTCGCTTTGCATGGACGCGACGGTAGCCGAAAACTTGGCCCGCGGTGGAGGCTGGCGGTTCTTTCGCCGCATGCGCCACACCGTTCTGCCCGGCCTGCTCGGCCTGCTTCTGCCGCTGGTCGCCTGCCTCCAGATCGGCACGGGCACCGGGCTGGGCACGGACGGCGGGCCGGTCGCCACGGCCGACGCCGGGCGGATCGAGGCCGGCCCGAGCGGCGCGGGGTGCTTCCAGGACACGCCGTCGCAGACGGTGCTCTGCGAGCAGATCGACACCTGCCCCGGCCTCGACGTGAACCAGGGCGTCCTGCCGAGCTGCGGCTTTCGCATGAACACGGGCGGGCTCGATCTCGAGTGCCTCTGCGGGGACGCCCTCTGCCCCATCGGCGTCCCCACCAGCTGCGCCCAGGCGGCGCAGCTGCTCGACCGGCAGAGCTCGCTCACCGTCTGCCAGCAGCAGGGCGAGGGCCGCTGCGTGCAGCTCACCGCGCCCGACGCCGGCGGCACCAGCAGCACCTGCGACAAGAACTGCCAGGCCCAGTGCGCGGGCGACCCGAGCTGCATGCAGATGTGCGGCTGCTGAAACCGCCCTATCCTTCCGGCCGGCCCGCGCGCGAGCTAGCACGCGGACATTCGCGGAGTGTCGCTCATGCTCGCCACGCAGGTTCGCCAGAAGGACAGCGTCTTCTACTTCGCCGCATATCCGGCGGAAGACTTGCTCGACCGCGTGCGCTTCATCTCGCGCTTCTACGCGGAGGGCGAGCGCAGCCTGGCGCCCGACGAGGAAGACGGCGCCGACGAGGTGGCGCACTTCATCGGCAAGATCGAGCGCAACGACGCGGCCTTCCAGCGCGAGATGTCGCGCTCGAAGGTGGGGGCCATCAAGAACTTCTACGAGACCGCGGTCAGCCAGCCGCCCATCCCCGGCACCGTCCTGCTCTTCACGGCCGACCGCCTGCGCTTCGAGCCGGTGAAGCCCTTCACCAACGTCGGCAACCTCGAGGAGCCCAAGAGCAAGTACCTCATCATCGACGGGCAGCACCGCCTGGCCGCGCTGCACTTCTACATGAAGCAGCGACCGTCCGAGGCCAAGACGCTGCACGTGCCGTGCGTCATCTTCGACGGCAAGAGCGAGGACTTCGCCACCGAGATGTTCGTCATCATCAACTCGACGCCGACGCGCATCAACAAGAGCCACCTGGTGGACCTCTACGAGAAGGTGTCCTGGGCGGCGCCGGACAAGAAGTTCGCCGCGCAGGTGACGGAGAAGCTGTACAGCGAGGGCGACAGCCCGCTCCGTTACAAGATCAACCGCCTCGGTGGCCGCTCGAAGGCCGAGAAGTGGATCTTGCAAGCGGAGCTCTTCAACGAGGTCCACCGCTGGGCGACGATGGACTGGCGCAAGATCGGCAAGCGCAACCCCAGGCGCGAGGTCGAGCGCGTCTACGGCATCATCCGCGACTTCCTGAAGGCGGCCGAGAAGGTGTGGGGCCCGGCGTGGGGGAGCCCGCAGTCGATGGTCACCCGCCCGGTGACGATCAAGGCCATGCTCCGCGTGTGCAACGATCTGGCGCACGTCGACGAGGAGCCGGTCGAGGGACGCATCGGGCGATGGGCGCGCAAGCTCGGACCGTGGACGGAGATGGTGAAGAGCTTCCGCGCCGAGGGCTTCTACGAGCGCTTCCCGGCCAAGGGGCAGATCGAACGCGTGGGGCGCATCCACCGCGAGCTGGGGCGTGCCATCGGCGTCGAGCCGCGCAAGCGCAAGAACGAGGACGAGGCCTAGCGGTCAGCCCAGGCGCATCAGCGGGCCCGCCACCCAGGTGGGGCTCTCGGCCCCGAGCACTTCGGCGTAGTCGACCAGGCGAAGCTCGAGGATCTCGCCCTCCGGCACCCCCTGCGACCGCAGCAGGTGACCGAGCACCGGGCCCACGTCGCGGAAGTCGCTCCGCACGTCGGCGGCCAGCCGCGCGAACCGCGTCCAGTCGCCGTTTCCCAGGAGCGCGAGCTGCGACGCGATGCAGGCCCGCGCCCACGCCAGCGTGGCAGGCTCGCCCTCCGCCTGCCGCTTGCCCTCCGGCGTGCCGTAGCCCGCGCCGTGATGGATGGGATCGGTGGTGGCCACCACCGGCATCGCCTCGCGCAGGCGCGCCAGCTCGTCGACCCCCGGGACGCCCGCCGGATCGTCGCCGACGAGGAAGGGATAGCGCGCGTGGACGCGAGGCGGCGTCTTGCCGGCGCGCGCGGCCGCGAGCGCGAGCAGCGCGGTGAAGCCGTCGAGCGAGAACTCCTCGGCGCAGAGCGGGTCGGAGGAGCCCTGCCCGCCCTGGAACACGCGACGGACCTGGGTCTGCGAGTCCCTGTCCCCGGCGCGCGCGCTGCGGACGAGCTCGGCGTCCTCCTCGCGCCCGCCGTGCAGGACGCCGAGCGCCAGGACCTGGTCGGCCCCCGACCGCACCACCGCGTTCGCCACCGCCGCCGTGAGGTGTCCCGTCGCCGCCAGCATCGTGTGCGGGAAGACGAGCGCGCCGCGCGCCGGCAGCGGCACCTCCGGCGCCTGCTCCAGCCGCGCCGCGAGGCCGAGCTCGCCGAGCGCCGCGCGCTCGGCGGCGTAGAAGGTCTTCCACTGCGCGGCGGTCTTCACGGGCAGCTCATCTTAGCCGAGAAGCCCCCTAGGGCAGGTGCAGCTCGCGCGCTGCCTGCTCGACGCCGCCGCGCAGCAGCGTCACGCGCAGCCCCGTCGCCCCGCGGGGAACCGCGACGCGCAGGTGGACGCTCGCGTCCCCCGCCCTTGCCGGGAGCACCACGTTGGCGCGGTTCCACGTCGCGCCGAGCTCGGGTTGCGCCAGCGACGCCCGCCACGGCCAGCGCGCCTCGCCCGCCGGGAGCGGCTCGACGGCGACGCGCCACGCGCCCGGAAGGTCGTCGTAGCGGTGCGCCTTGCTGCCCGGGTAGGGCGCCAGCGCCTGGAAGGTCGCGCCCTCGGCGTAGGTCGGCGCGTCCTCGCCCATCACCGGCGTCTGCGTCGGCGTGTGCGGCGGCGCGTGCACCTTCGCCTCGACCACCACCACGCCGTCCCCCACGCTCTTCACGCTCGCGTCGACCAGGCGCGGCTCCTCCGCCGGCGCCACCACGCGCCCGCTCGCGTCGAGCCGCAGCGACGCGTCGCCGCACGGCGTCCGGTCCCCGTCGTCCGCCATCGTCGCGCACGCGCCGCACTGGCACCCGTCGCACACCGGCAGCTCGGCGTCCCCCACCAGACCGCGTCTGCCGCGCAGCCACTGCTCCAGCGTGATCTCCGCGGGGCTGCCCGGACCGCTCGCCAGCCACGCGTCGTGCAGCTGCGCCGCCGCCTCGACCCCGAGGAAGCGCAGGTGCCAGGGCTCGTGCTTGTAGCCCGTCTTGGGATCGATCGGCACCGGGCGATCCCACCGCGCGAGGCAGCGCGACCCGTCCTTCCGGTCGTCGGGATCGATGGGGTACGAGACGGCGAACCCGTAGCGCCACGCGTTCTCGTCGAGCCACTTGCCCCCCGGCGTGCAGCCGAACCCGTCGCGGAAGACCGCGCCGTGGCTTGCCCAGTCGCTGGTGAACATGTCCACCGTCGTGCCCAGCTGGTGCTGGCTGTGCCCGGGCAGCGCGCTCTGTGTGGTCGCCTCGCAGAACCCGGCGTGCGCCTGGCGGGCCCAGCTGGCGAAGACCCAGCACTGCGTCCCGAAGCCCCGGAACGCCGACTCGACCCGCCCCGGCATCCCCTCGACGCGCATCTGGTCGAGCAGGTGGTGCAGCGCCGTGGCCGCCTCGCGCCGCAGGCAGGCGTGCGCGCTCTCGCACTCCCACGCCGCCCGCGTCGAGCCGTCGTGCACGTCCACCAGATCGGCCGGCGCGTAGCCGGGCGGCAGCGCCCCGGTGGGCGAGCGGTTGACGAGGGCGAGCAGGTCGTCGCCGTCGACGAACGCGGCGCGCGTGTCGCCGTCCGCGAGGAAGGAGCGGAAGCCGCCGCCGGCGAGGACGACGGGACAGGAGTACTTCGGGATGGGGGTGGACGGCCCGAAGGGGAAGGGATTCGCGGACGCGGTCGCGGACGCGGTCGCGGATGCGGATGCGGATGCGGTCGCGGTCGCGGTCGCGGTTGCGGTCGCGGACCCGGTCGCGGTCGCGGATGCGGTCGCGGCCCCGTTCCCGCTCTCCCCCGTCGCCTGCGCGCCATGGCACGCCGCGACCACGATGAGCCCCCCCAGCAGCGAGCTTCTTCCTACCCTCACCACGCGACCTGATACCGCGCCGGATCGTTCCCCCGCACCCGCACCCTCATCCCCCGCTCGCTCAGCCTGACCACCGCGTGCGCCGCCGCCGGCCGCCCCGGCGCGTCGTCGTCCAGGTTCTCGATGAGGCTCTGCACCGTCACGTACGGGATGCCCGCGATGACGTCGAGGTGGTTCCAGTGCAGGTGCCCGTTGAACACGGCGCGCACCCGGCCGCTCTCCTCGAAGGTGCGCCGCAGCTCCACCCGGTCCTTCACCAGCGCCACGTGCGCCCGCCCCGGCCACCAGCGCGAGTCCTCCACCCACTGGTCGCTCGCCGAGTGGTGCATCAGCACGACGGTGGGCGTGCTCCCCGCCGCCAGGTCGGCCCGCAGCCACGCGAGCTGCGTCTCCGGCACCCGGATCTCGACGTCCTGTCTCTCGATGGTGTGCAGCACCACGAAGTGCCAGCCGCCCGCGTCGAAC
>DATBQU010000361.1:0-5599 GCA_036560665.1 Polyangiaceae bacterium | reverse complement strand
CGAGGGCTTCACCATCGCCGGCGCCAAGAAGAAGCTCCTTCGGTCGGGCGTCGAGCCCCAGGAGCGCGCGGCGCAGGACCAGGAGCGGGAGCAGCCGCGGGAGCAGAACGAGCCCGAGGAGTCGCCCTTCGCGCGCTACGCGGATGCAGGCGCGGGCGCCGAGGCCTCGAAGACGCGTGAGCAGCTGACGGCGATGCGCGCGGACATCGAGACGTTCCTCGCCGAGCTCGGTCCGCCGCGTCGATAACCGTAGGTTACGCTCGCGCGAAGAAGTGATAAAACGCGCGCCCAGCCCATGCTTCGGCGCCGACGCTCGCACTTGCTGCTGTCTTTGGCGCTCGCCGCGCCCCTCGTCACGACCACGGTCGCGCATGCGCAGACCGGCCAGCCGCCACCGCCGCCCAGCGCGACGGCGACGGCCGCGCCGCCTGCCGGCGAGCCGCCGCCGCCGCCGAGCCCGGCCCCCGAGCCACGCCCCCCCCTGGTGACGACGCCGCCTCCGACCGGACCGGCGGCCACGCCCGCGCCCGCGGCGGCCGGCTCGCCGGTGGCGACCATCAACCCGGCGCGCGACCAGCAGGAGCTGGCGGCGCAGGGAGCACGCCGGCCCGGGCCCGGCGGCGAGATGGTGGCCGCCCCGCAGGAGGTCTTCAGCGAGGACTGGTGGGGCCGCGCGCGCCCGGTCATCGAGCTGCACGGCTACTTCCGCACCCGCGCCGAGCTGTTCCACGACTTCTTCCTCGGGCGGCACAGCTCCAGCGTCTTCCCCAGCGGGGACCCGCAGTACCTGTGGCCCATCCCGCTCGACCAGAGCTACTCGCAGACCAACGGGCAGACCCACAACGTGGCGGTCTGCGGGCCGGGCTCGAAGCCGTCGCAGAACTGCTACGACAAGACGGAGTCGGGCGCGAACCTGCGGCTGCGCCTGAACCCCGAGATCCACATCTCGGACAACCTGCGCATCATGACGCAGATCGATCTGCTCGATAACCTCGTGCTGGGATCGACGCCGGACGCCTACGCCATGCAGCCCTCGGGCGGCTCGACGGGCAGCACCGGGACCACCACCGGCTCGGCCAACACGGCCCACGGATCGACGTCGGCGGGGTTCAACGGCTACGCCCCGGTGGGCGCGTTCACCACGACGCAGGGGCCGCCCGTGGCCGGGGTCAACGGCTGGCAGAACTCGATCAACGTCAAGCGCGCCTGGGGCGAGTACATGACGCCGGTCGGGCAGCTTCGCTTCGGCCGCATGCCCTCGCACTGGGGCCTGGGGATGGTCGCCAACTCCGGCGACGGCATCGACAGCGACTACCAGACGACGACGGACCGCATCATGTTCGTCACCGGCCTCAAGTCGATCGACCTCTACTTCGGCGGCGCGTGGGACTTCCCGTCCTCGGGGCCGACCAGCGCCACGCCCTACAGCGTGTACGGCGGGCAGCCGTACAACACCTGCAACCTGTGCAACGTGAACGAGTGGGTCGCCTTCCTCGCCCACCGCACCAACCCCGAGATGCAGCGGCTGAAGCTGGCCCACGGCGATCTGGTGGTCAACGGCGGCGTCTACACCATCTACCGCTCGCAGAACATCGACCTGTCGCCCGGGCAGACCCCGTGGACCACCGACTACTCGACGGCCAACAACTACGGCCTCGAGCCGCGGCAGGCGTGGGCCATCATCCCCGATCTCTGGGTCCAGGCGCTGTGGCGCAAGCTCCGCTTCGAGGCCGAGGCGGTGACCATCCAGGGCCAGATCGGGTACCTGACCGGCCTCAACGAGGACAACAACAACCCGGCGTCAATCCGCCAGTACGGCCTCACCACGCAGACCGAGTTCCGGGCCGTCGAGGACAAGCTCGACCTGCAGTTCGGCTTCGGCTGGGCCAGCGGCGACGCGTACGCGAGCAACCTCGGCTCCGGCGCGCTCCAGCCGCCGACGACGGGCCTGCAGACCGAGCTGTCGCAGGGCGGGCGCCCGTCGGCCATCTCGACCTTCCGCTTCCATCCCGACTACCGCGTCGACCTCATCTTCTTCCGCAACATCATGACCCGCGTCGAGGGCGCGTATTACTTCCGCCCCAGCGTCGACTACGACTTCCTGCGCCACCCCAACGGCGAGAAGTTCGGCGGCGGCGCGGCCATCATCTGGAGCCGGGCGAGCGAGTTCGTGCAGGCCCCCGGCCACAAGCGCGACCTCGGCGTCGAGCTCGACCTGCAGCTCTACTACCAGTCCAAGGACGGCTCGCTGAACGACGACCCCACCAAGTTCGGCGGCTTCTTCACCATGCTTCAGTACGGCGTCTTCTTCCCGCTGGGCGGGCTCGACTACCTGCCGGGCCAGGTGACGGTCACCGGGTTCGACTCCAGCCTTTCGGCGGCCCAGACGGTGCGCCTGTTCCTCGGCATCATCTTCTGACGCTATAAGGGTCGTACCGTCCCATGCGATGGGCCCACGCTCTCGTTGCCGTCTCGCTGGCGACGCCGGCGCTCGCGCTGGCGAGCGGCTGCAGCGACGCCACCGGCTCCGCCCGGGGCGCTCAGGCGCTGACGGACGACGCCTGCGCGGCGACGGGCGGCGGCCACACCTGGACCGACCTCTACACCTGCTACTTCGGGCCGACGGGCAAGGCCAGCTGCTCGGCGCAGGCGTTCTGCCACAGCCAGCCCGACGGGACGGGCACGCAGGCGAGCTTCCTCTGCGGGACCAGCAAGGAGAGCTGCTTCCAGGGCCTGAGCGCGCTGGCCTCCCCGGTCGACATCCTCACCGGGGCCCTGCGCAAGAACGGCGGCCAGGCCACCGACAACCTGCTCGGCAACATGCCGTGCAACCCGAGCCCGCTGCCGGACGGCAAGATATCCTGCCCCGCCCCGCCCGACGTCGGCCGGGCCTACACCTTCACCCAGGACGACCTCGACCGCATCTCCGCCTGGATTCACGAAGGGGCCCAGGATAACTAGAGGATCCCTCATGGCGAAGATCCTCATCGTCGACGACCAGCGCAACATGCGCACGACGCTGGCGATGATGCTGCGCGGTGCGAGCTACGAGGTCGACGAGGCGGCGGACGGCGAGCAGGGGGCCGAGCGCGGCGCCACGGGCGCGTACGACGTCGTGCTCACCGACCTGCGCATGGGGACCAAGGACGGCATCGACGTCCTGCGCGCCACCAAGGACACCCACCCGCTCACCGAGGTCATCGTCATGACCGCCTACGGGACCATCGAGAGCGCGGTGGAGGCCATGCGCCTGGGCGCCTTCGACTACATCCAGAAGCCGTTCACCGAGCAAGAGCTGCTGGTGAAGGTGGCCAAGGCGCTCGACAACCGGCGCCTGGCCGGCGAGGTGACGTTCCTCGCCAGCGAGTTCAAGGACCGTTACAAGTTCGAGAACATCATCGGCCGCTCGCGCGCCGTGCGCGAGGTGCTGGGGCGCATCGTGCGCATCGCGCCGACCGACGCCATCGTGCTCATCACCGGCGAGAGCGGCACCGGCAAGGAGCTGGTGGCCAAGGCCATCCACGCCAACAGCAAGCGCGGCGAGCGGCCCTTCGTGCCCGTCAACTGCGCGGCCATCACCGAGACGCTGCTCGAGAGCGAGCTCTTCGGGCACGCCAAGGGCTCGTTCACCGGCGCGGTCAGCGCGCGCAAGGGCCTGTTCGAGGAGGCCGACGGGGGCACGTTCTTCTTCGACGAGATCGCCGAGACGCCGGTCACCTTCCAGGCCAAGCTGCTGCGCGCGATCCAGGAGAACGAGATCCGCCGCGTGGGCGAGAACAAGCCGCTGCACGTCAACGTGCGCATCATCGCGGCGACCAACCAGGACCTGCTCATCGCCGTGGCCGAGAAGCGCTTCCGCCAGGACCTCTACTACCGCCTGAACGTGGCGCGCTTCCAGCTTCCGCCCCTGCGCGAGCGCCGCGAGGACATCACCGACCTCGCCAACTACTTCCTCGACAAGTACTCGCGCAAGATGGGCGTCCGGCCCCGGCTGCACGACAACGTCATCGACGCGCTGATGCACTACGACTTCCCGGGCAACATCCGCGAGCTCGAGCACATGATCGAGCAGGCGGTCGCCCTGGTGCAGAACGGCGTCATCACCTCCGACGATCTGCTCCCGCCGCCGCCGAGCGCGCCCATCGCACCCGCCGGCGGGGGAGGTCGCGCGCTGTCCGACGTGGTGGACACCGCCGAGCGCGCGGCGATCGAGGGCGCGCTGCGCGAGAGCGAAGGGAGCCGCGAGCGCGCGGCCGAGCTGCTCAACATCTCGCCGACGACGCTCTGGAGGAAGATGACGCGCCTCGGGATCACCTTCGAGAGCAGAGGCTGAGGTAGCTGGCTCGTTCACCCCTGAAGGTCCCCGCTGCAAAGGTGAAACGGGACCGCAGACGCCTCCGCCACGGTCAGGGCGGAAGCCGACGGAACCATTCGGCCGTATCCGACATCCCCTCCAGGCACGTGCCTTGCTCATGCGCCCGGCAGGCACGGAGCGGGCGCCTGCGATGGGACCCCGGCTCCGTGCCGAAGACTTCCCTCCCCCGAGAAGCCTGGAAACCCATGGGTGCCGCCTTGCCTCGTGTCCTGGTCGTCGACGACGAAACGAACCACGCGCGCGTGATGGCGATCGGGCTGCGCATCGAGGGATTCGAGGTGGACACGGCCTCCGACGCGGACGGCGCCCTCGGCCGCCTGGCCTCGGAGCGCTTCGATCTGGCCATCGTCGACCTGATGATGCCCGGCACGAACGGCATCCAGCTGGCCCGGCTGATGCGCGAGCGCTTCCCCGAGACGCGGGTGGTGCTGACCAGCGCCTACCACCTGAGCGAGCGACAGCTCGTCCGGGCCGACTGCGGCGCGGTGGGGTTCGTCCCCAAGCCCTTCGACCTGACCGAGCTCGCGCGCTTCCTGCGCGGCAAGCTCGCCTGCGCGGGGGCCGCCGGGGGCCCTTTCGAAGCGCCAGGGGCCGCGGCGTGACCAGCTGAGGGGGGCGGGGTTGCGGGAGTCGCCGCGCCGCGGTAATCGCGGGGGCCTGCCGGGTCCTTCATGCGCGTCGATGCCTTCCAGTACGAGCTGCCCCCGGAGCTCATCGCGCAGCGCCCGGCCGAGGACCGCGAGCTCGCGCGCCTGATGCGCGTGCCCCCCGGGGGCGCGTTCGAGCATCGCCGCGTGTCCGAGCTGCCGGAGCTGCTCCCGCCCGGAGCGCTCGTCGTCGTCAACGACACGCGCGTCATCCCCGCGCGCCTGCTCGGCCACAAGCGCGAGACGGGCGGGCGCGTCGAGGTCCTGCTCGTCCGTCGCGTGGGGGTGCGCGAGCTCGAGGTGGCGCCCGGCGACGTGCGCGCGGCCGAGGTGTGGCGCGCGCTGGGCAAGGCCAGCAAGCCGCTCAAGTTCGGCGCCGACGTCGAGGTCACGCGGCGCGGCGTGGAGGCGGGCCCCCCGTCGCTGGTGGTGCGCCTGCTCGGCCGCGCCGACGAGGACGGCCTGCTCGAGGTCGCCCTGTGGAGCCCGTCGGGCGAGCCGCTCGACGCGGCGGTGCGCGCCTGCGGCCACGTGCCCCTCCCGCCGTACATCAAGCGCGAGGACGGCCCCGACGACG
>DATBQU010000360.1:0-24510 GCA_036560665.1 Polyangiaceae bacterium | reverse complement strand
TGCTGGTTGCGGATGGCCAGGCCATACTTGTCGATCGGCTGCAGGTGGACCGGGATGTACGAGGGGATGTTGGCCAGCCAGCTGCCGTCGGCGAACACGGGCGCCTCGCCGAGGACGGCCGCGCCCTCGAACATCGTGAGCCCGAACATCGACACGCCCTTGGCCGCCTCGCTCGAGAAGCCCTCGACGACGCGCACCGCGACCGCGCCCTGCTGGAGCGCCACGCTCATGGGCGTGTTGTCGAACTGGGCGCCCGACACCTGCTCGTTCAGGCTGGTCTGCGCGACGTTGACCGAGCCGATGCGCACGGGGATGGTCGAATCCTGCTGGTGCTGGTTGTTGCCGATGACCGGCGGCTCGGTGCGGGGGACGACGGCGATGGCGTTGAGGTCCCAGGTCGCGCGGTCGTTGTAGACGAGCTGGTTCTGGCCGCTGGCCGAGTCGTAGACGTAGATGCCGAAGTCAGGCGGCGTCAGCGACTGCTCGTTCATGTCGTTGACGGGGCCGTCGGCCCACGACACGAGGATGCGCCCGTCGGGCAGCAGGCTCGGCTCGCGGTAGCGCCCCACCGGCGACGGGTCGCTCCCGCCGGGGACGTTCGGGGTGAGGACGGAGACCTGGGCGTTCTCCTCGTCGATGCACGCGTGGCCGACGGTGCCGCCGTTGCCGTACGCGTTGGCGTCGAGGCAGGCGGGGTCGTTCTGGTTGCGCGCGTCGATCTGGAGGAGCGTCCCGGCGTGGATGGTGCGGTCGCGCGCCGTCCCGATGCCGATGTACACGTTGGGCGAGAGCTCCTTGACCGTGAAGAGCGCGTCCACCGGCTTGCCGTGCTGCCCGGCGACCGCGATCTGCTGCGTCCCGTCGGGGTTGACGGCGCGGATCTTCACGTCGTTGACGGAGGCGAAGTGCTCCCACTGCGAGAAGCCGATCTTGCCGTCGTAGCGCAGGAAGGGCGAGACGGTGTGCGACAGGTTCTGCCCGAAGAGGTGGCGGTTGGCGTCGCCGCCGTCGACGCTGATGGTCGCCAGCTGGAGCGCCGAGCGCGAGTGCTCGTACTCGTCGGCGCGGGTCCCCATCGCCGTGTACATCTGGTCGGTCACGAACGCGATGAGGCCGCCCGGGATGTAGATGGGGCTGATGTCGTTCTGCGGGCCGGCCGTCTTCTGGTGGACCTCGAACTTCCCGTCGCCGCCGGGCGTCAGCTCGATGGTGTAGATGTGGTAGTTGTCGTTGGGGTCGCGCTTCATCGAGAAGACGGCCTGCGTCGCGTCGAACGACACGTCCGCCCCGTTGAAGTCGGCTTGCGGGAAGTCGCCGGTGAGGTCGGTCAGGGTGCCGTCCGCGCGCGCCGGCGAGAGGAGGTTCAGGCTGCCGCCGGGGACGTAGCGCCCGTAGTCGAGCACCTGGTTCTGGCCCCCGGCCACGTCGACCGACGCGGTGCCGTCCGGGTTGGTCGTCGTCGTGATCCGCTTGATGAACAAGACGGACTGGACGCCGACGCCGCCCCCGTCGCTCGTCGATTTGCTGCAGGCCCCCGCGGTCGCGATGGTGCCGGCGAGTCCGAATACCGTGAGCGCTTGCAGGTGACGTTTCATTGGGCGACTCCCCTGACTGGTGCGTGCAAAGGGCTTGTCCCAGCACGAGGCGCGCCAACCCGGAAGAAGCTGTTATTCCGCTCGGTTATCGAGAGCGAAGGCCCGCGGTTCGGTGGCCGCGGGCCCGAGCGGTGGGGGCGCGCCCCCTCTACCTCACTGGCAGATGCCCTGGCCGTTGCAGCTCAGGCCCGCCCCGCACTTCGGGTTGGTGGAGCAGCAGGGCTCGGTCTTGGCGCCGCAGCACACGCCGCCCTGGCACGTGCCGCCGGCGCCCGGGCAGGCGCTGCCCGCCCCCACGCAGGCGCCGCTCGTGTCGCAGCAGCCCTTGTTGACGCCGATGCCGTTGCACTTGTTGTTCATGCAGCAGGCCGAGCCGGCGGTCCCGCACAGCTGGCACAGGCCCGCCGAGCAGACCGTCTGCGGACCTCCCGAGCACTGGTTGCCCTGCAGGACGCACGAGTTGTTGTCGCAGCAGCCGTTGTTGCTGCAGGTGCTGGCCGCGCAGCACATGATGCCCGGCGTACCGCAGCTCTTGCAGGTGCCGGTGCTGCAGATCTCGCCGGAGGTGCTGCAGTCGCTGTTGTTGTTGACGCACTTGTCGTTCGCCGGATCGCAGCAGGCTCCGCTGGTCGTGCACGGGTTGGGGCCGGCGCAGCAGACGGCGTTGTTGCCGCCGCACGGCTTGCACGTTCCGCCCGAGCACACCTCGTTGGTGCCCGAGCACGCGACCCCGTCGCCGACGCACTTCTTGGCGGTGGTGTCGCAGCACCCGCTGGTGCACGTGTTGCCGGGGCAGCAGACGTCCGGCGAGGTTCCGCACGCGGTGCAGGCCCCCGCGGTGCAGACGGTGTTGCTCGCCTGGCACGCGACGCCGTCGCCCACGCACTTGTCGCTGGTGGGGTCGCAGCAGCCGGTGGTGCAGGTGCCTCCGGCGTCGCCGGGGCAGCACGCGTTGCCGGTCACACCGCACGGGGGCGCGTCCGGCGGCGCGTCGACGGGCGCGTCCGGCGGAGCGTCGGCGGGGGCGTCCGCCGGCGAGTCCGCCGGGGAGTCGCCCGGCGCGTCGCCGACGCCGGAGTCGCCCGCGTCGGACGTGGTCACGTCGGACTTCGCGTCGCCGCCGGTGTCGGTGGCCACGTCGGAAACAGTGACGTCGTGGGTGGCCCCGTCGTTGCCGTCGCTCCCGCCTCCGGTCTCGCCGGTGCCCGATTCGGGCAGGGTGCCGTCGGTCTGTCCGCCGTCGTCCCCGGCGGGTTGCTCGAAGACGCTGAAGTCGTTGGTGCACGCCGCGAAGAGCACCGTCCAGCACGCGACCGCAGCCGCGGCGAATCGAATCCGTTTCATAGTGAGCCCCTCACTCCGAGATAACCGGGCGCGACGACGAGCCCCGTCGTGGGGCTCGAGGACTTGGACGGCATGCTGAGAACGAACAGCGTCGCACCCGCGGCGACGCCGACGATGCCCACGACGAGGCCCACGTTGGCCACCGTCTGCTGGGTGCGCCCGCTGTCGATCTCGCCCTGCTTGCCGGGGGGGCATCCGTGGGGGCACGCGCCCTGCAAGTCGCTGTAGGTCGAGTTCGACATCAGGCCGAACGCCGTGAAGAGCCCCAGTCCGACCACGCCCACGCCCCCGGCGACGTACGCATAGGGCCTCAGCTTGCTCTTGTCGGAGGGGCTCGTCGGTGGCGGCAGGTCGACGGGCGGCTTGGCCGAGCCCGGCTTGTCGTCGTCGCCGGTGTCGGCAGCGGCCTTGCCCGTCGGCGCGGGCGGGGGCGGCGGTTGCGCGTCGAGCGCGACGGGCATCTTCTCCCCGACCGAGGCAGGGACCGTCTGCCGCGCGAGCTCCTTGCCGCTCGCGTCCGAGAGGACGACGTCGATGGCGCCGGGGGACACGACGATGGGCGCGCTCCACTGCTCGGCGGGGACGGCTCGACCGCCGACCTTCAGCGCGGCGTCGGCGGGCGCGTGCGCGACGGTCACCGTCACGAACGCGAGCTTCGGCTCGATCTCCCCGCGCTCCGTGCTCGCAGCGTCGGCGGTCTTGGTGTACCGGTCCTCCTTGGCCGCGAGCTTCGTCGCCTGGTCGACGACGTGCCCGTACTCCGTCCAGGCCTCGCCGAGCTTGCCCGAGTCGCGCAGCGTTCGCGCGAGCTCGAGCCTGGCGTTGGGGCTGTCGACGACGTCCAGCGACGCGCGCAGCTCGAACGCCGCCTCCTCCCAGTTCTTCGCCTCGATGGCCTTCTTGCCGGCCGTGAAGTGGTCCATGGCCTGCTTCTTCTGGACCGCCGTGGCGTCGATGGGCGAGGCGCCCGACGCGGCGGCGAGCGACGACAGAAGCAGCGCGCCCGAGAACGTGCAGCAGACGAGCAGCGGACGCAGGTGACGGTCGAACGATCGCATGCGGCCTCAGAGGGAGTTGGGGTCGAAGGCCGGCTTCGGACGCGGTTTCGGCCGCGCAGGAGCCGGTGCGACTGGACGAGGTGGAGGAGGGGGAGGCGGGGGGGCGGTGACGGGTCTGGGCTTCGTCTTGATGGCGGGGCCCGCAGGCGACGGCGCGGGTGGCGGCGTCGCGGCGGCGACGGTGGCGGGTGGCGGCGCCACCTTCGGGGGCGGCGTGACCGCGACGGCGGCGGTGGACGGCGGGGGAGCGGCAGGCACGACGCTCGCGGCGACCGTGGCCGTCGTCGCACGGGGTGCCGACGCGGCTGCGTCGCCGTCGCGATGCGCCATGCGCACGGCGGCGAGAACGAAGATGAGCGCGCCGAGCGCGCCCACGCCTCCCAGGACGAATGCCTTCCTGCGTCGCTCCGCGTGCGTGTTGGCTGCGGCGATCTCGCCGGGCTCGACGGGCGAGGCGGCGGTCGCAAAGGGCTGACCGCCCGCAAACAGCGTCGCGGGCACGCTGGGCACGTCGATGGCTGCAGCGAAATGAGGCGCCCCGCTGACGGGGGGAGGCGCGTCGTCGGCCGGGGCGGGCGCGGTCCCGATGGCCACGACGGGCAGCGCGGGCGCGGGTGGCAAGGGAGGGGGCGGGGCGGGAGCGGGAGACGGCGCCGGCGGGACGATGCTCGGGGGAGCGGCCTCGAGCAAGTCGGAGCCCAGCTCCACGACGTCGGCGACCGGAGCGCGCAGGCCCGGCGCGACGAGCACCGACTCTGCTTCGCCGCTCGCAGGCGGCGGCACGGAGGGCGGGATCGAGTCGAGGGAGATGGAGATCGGCGCGTCCTCGTGCGCGTCGGACGCCGCCGGGGCGGCGACCGGAGAGACTCGCGGCGCAGGCGGGGAGGCCGCCGGAGGCGAGGGCGAACGATCGGGGCCGCCGCCTTCGAGGCGGGCGCGCCGCGCCTTCACGCGCTCGCCCATGGCGCTCTTGGCAAAGGCCGCCGCGGTCGACGCCGGCGCCAGCTTCAGCCCGGCGGCCTTGCGGACCTCGGCCGCCATCGCCGCCGCGGTCGGCCATCGGTCGTCGGGGGCAGCAGCGAGCGCGCGCGCAGCGACGTCGACCAGGCCCCTGGCCCAGCCCGCCTTCTCGGGCACGCCGGCCGCAGGGACGGGCGAAGCGCGCAGCCGCGCAGCGATGGCCGGACCGTCGCTCTCCGGCGAGAGCCGCTTGCCGCTCAGCGCCTCCCAGAGGAGCACGCCGGCACCGAACACGTCCGCGCGCTGATCGTAGGGCTCGCCCGAGAGCACTTCCGGCGCGAGGTAGCCGACGGAGGCCGCCTCGGTGGGCGCACCGGGGACGCGGCGCGCGACGGCGTGGAGCACGCGGGCGACCCCGTCCAGCCCGAAGAGGATGGTGGCCGGCGAGATCTCGCCGTGGGAGAGCTTCATCGGCTGCTGCTTCGCGTCGCGCAGTCCGTGCAGCGCACCGGCGCCAGCGAGGACGTCGATGATGACGCGGACGGCGATCTCGAAGGGCAACCCGTCTGGACGCCACAGCTCGATCAGCTTCTCGCCGTCGATGAGCTCGCCGAAGACCACGACGTCTTCCCCGCGCACGGTCATCTCTCGAATGCGCGCCACGTTCGGGCTCGTCAGCGTCGCGATGCGCCGCGCCTCGCGGACCATCTGCTCGCCCTTGGCATCGCCGGCTCGGGCGAAACCCGCGAACCACTCGGCCACCGCGAACTGCGGCTTCGCCCCGGCGGCGCCGGCCAGGCGAACGACGTAGACGCCACGTCGCGAGCTGATCTCGCGGACCAACTCGTAAGGAGCAAACAAGCCCTCGGGCAGCGCCGTGTGGGCGCCAGAAGAGACCACGATGGCAGAATAACATCCCATTGCCCGCGCTCGCACCAATGCTTCACGGCCGCCTCAGCGCACACGCGTCCACACGCCCACGCGTCCACGCGTCCACGTGTCCACGCGTCCACATGTCCACATTGCGCCGCGCCCGACGGCTCAGCGGCCTCGTACGAGGCGGAAGGCCTGCGGCAGCAGGGCGGCGAGTCGCGCGGTCTTTCGAGCCACGATCTTCCCGCTGCTGCCGCTGCCCTCCTCGGCGACCAGCAGCAGGTTCATGTCCCTCGCGAACTCCGAGAGCACCTGGCGGCAGATGCCACAGGGCGACCCCGGACGGGGGCCGCCCGTCACGACCACGCAGGCCACGGGGTCGCGGTCGCCGGCGGCGACCATCGCCGCGATGGCCGAGCGCTCGGCGCACAGCGTCGCGCCGAACGTGGCGTTCTCGACGTTGCAACCGGAGTAGACGCGCCCGCTGCGCGTGAGCACGCCCGCACCCACCGCGTAGCGGGAGTACGGCGCGTAGGCGCGCGACCGCGCGAGGCGCGCCGCGGCGAGCGCTTGCTCGAGATCGCCCTTCTTCGCCGTCACGAGGCCCTCGCTGCTCGTTCGACTCGTTCGACTCGTTCGACTCGTTCGACCCACCCCGTGAGGAGCGTGATCAGCTCGGCGCGCCGCGCCCGGGCCGTCGCCTCGACCTCGGCATGGTCCAGCGGGTGCGGCGAGATCCCGGCGGCGAGGTTGGTGATGCACGAGAGCGCGCCGACGCGCACGCCCATGTGCCGGAGTGCGATCACCTCGTGCACGGTGCTCATTCCGACGGCCTGCGCCCCGAGCATCCGGAGCATGCGCACCTCTGCGGGCGTCTCGTAGGACGGCCCCAGCAGCCCGGCGTAGATGCCCTCGCGCAGGGCGACCCTCGCCTCGCGAGCGACCTCGGCGAGCGCGCCTCGCAGGCCCGCATCGTAGGCCGCCGTCATGTCGGGAAAGCGCGGACCGAGCGCGCCGTCGTTCGGTCCGAGGAGGGGGGTCGCCCCCGTGAGGTTCAGGTGGTCGGTGATGACCATCAGGTCACCGGGCGCCCAGGAGGGCTCGAGCCCGCCCGCGGCGTTCGTCAGGAGGACGCAGCGCACGCCCATGCGCGCCATGGTCCGCACCCCCTGCACCACCCGCTCGATGGGGTGGCCCTCGTAGAGGTGCACCCGCCCCTGCATGCACACGACGGGAATCCCCTTCACGGACCCGAAGCACAGGTTGCCGTCGTGGCCGGGCACCGCGGACGCGGCCATGTGGGGGAGGTCGCCGTACGGGATCTTCACCAGCCCTTCCAGCCCGTCCGCGAAGGCCCCCAGGCCGCTGCCCAGGACCAGACCCACGCGCGGCTCGATGGCGACGCGCTTGCGAATGGCGAAGATGCAGTCGTCGAGACGAGCCGCGATCGACGAAGGCGGCGACTGCGAAATGGGGGCCATGTGGGCGAGCATAGCGGGAACAACTCGCCGGGCAGCTGTTCGATCGTTCGAGCGTTCTCTACGTAGACGTCGTGGGGCTCGGGCTCTTGCTCTCCACCATCCAACTCCTCGGTGCCATGCTGGTCGCGTGTGCGGTACTGCCGCTCACCGCCTCGGCGTTCGCCTATGCCGTGGTCGAGAAGCGTCACCGGCGCGCGTGGACCGGCCTGTCCGCCCGGCCCCCGCTCCGCCTCGGCGCGGGCCCGTACCGCCACGCGGAGCTCCCGCCCGCGCGCTTCCGGCGGGCGCCGCTGCTGGTGCGCGCGGCGGCGCTGGGTTGCTTCTACTGGGGCTGGTTCGGCCTGCTCATGTGGCTCGCCCTGGGCTTCGTGATGACCGACGTGTGGCTGCTCGAGATCGTCGTCCTGGGAGGAATCGCGGCCGCCGCCTCGACGTGCCGCCTCGCCGTCCGGCTGCTTCGGCGTGACGCGGGCGCCTTCGCCTTCGGTCGCCGCGTCGCCCTCTGGACGGCGTTCCACGCCACCGCCGTCAGCGCGCTGGCCTTCGCCGTCGGAGGAGTGGACTGGAGCGGCCCGGCGGCGGTGTTCACCGCGCTGACAGTGCTGCAGTCGGTCCTCGTCGTGACCGCGCTCCGCCGGCACGCGCTCCTCTTCGCGCAGCTCGACGACGCCGAGGCGCACGCCCGCGAGGCGCTTCCGACCTGGCTCGCGCGCATGGTGTGGCGCCGCCAGGCTCAGCGGCGAGCGAACTTCTTCACCAGGGCCTCGCACACGATCCCCGGGGCGTAGCGGCTCACGTCGCCGTCGTGGCTGGCGATCTCGCGAACCAGAGAGGCGCTGATGAAGCCGTTCTTGGTGCGCGTCGGAAGGAACACCGTGTCCACCTCGGGCTCGAGGTCGGCGTTCGCGTGCGCGATCTGTAGCTCGTACTCGAAGTCGGTCGCTGCGCGCAGGCCGCGCACGATGACCCGCGCCTGCCGCTGCTTGCAGAACTCGATGAGGAGCCCGTCGAACTCCTCCACCGTGACGTTGGGCAGGTGCGCGGACACACGCCGCACCAGATCGAGCCGCTCGGCGAGCGTGAACAGAGGGCTGCGGGAGGGGTGCTTCCCGATGCCGACGATGACGTCGCTGAAGAGCGCCGAGGCGCGCTCGATGAGATCGAGGTGGCCGAGCGTCGGCGGGTCGAAGCTCCCCGCGTACACCGCGAGGCGGGCGATGGCCGGGCTGCTCATGGCGTGTGGCTCGCGGGCGGGGCGGTGGGAGCCGCGGAGGCGGGAGGGACCTGCGTCGTCGCCGACGAGGGCGGGGCCGCGGGCGGCGCGGGGGGCGCCGCGCCGGCGCGCTGCACGGGCCCGAGCAGCGTGGGATCGGGCTCGATCCACATGAAGCGCCCCTCGTCCGCGAACGTCACCCGGAAGAACGCCAGCAGATCGGCCCCGACGACGCCGGCCAGATCGATGTCGAGGCCGGTGGTGAGCTCGTTGAGGTCGGCCCCCTCGATGGCGGGCATCTTCGCGAGGTCGAAGCCGCCCATGCGGAACATCGGCACCATGCCGTGCTTCATGGCCGGCATGTCGGGAACCGCCGCCAGCGTGTGCACGTCGATCCCCGCCTTCTTCCAGGCGCTGTCCTGCAGCAGCAGCGGGAACGGGCGCGAGCTGTCCACCAGCAGGGGAATCGGGTCGTCGTCCTTGGCGGTGACCGTCGCACGCAGCAGCATCCCACCGCCGCGGAGGTAGTAGAGCGGCACGCGGCTGGCGTCGGGGGGCGGGGTGGCGTCCAGCCGGCGGACCACGAACTGGTCGCCGCGACGGTCGAACGTGACATGCGCATGCCGCAGCAGCTGCGCGCCGATGAGCGCCTTGATGGGGACGCCGAGCTGACGCGTGATGGGCGACAGGTCCTGCACCAGCGCGGGCACGTCCTTCACCTCCACGCGATCGAAGCGCAGATCGACCCAGGCCGCCTCGTGGCGGGAGTTGGCGTCGAGGAGCACCTCGCTCGACCCGGTCGCCACCAGCGCGAGGATGCGCTCGCCGTCGAGCTCGCAGGGGACGACGTTGGCCGCGCCGAGGGGCACGCGGTCGAGCGCACGCGGCATCTCGACCGCGCCGACCATTCCGCCGTCCATCTCGAACGGGTGACGGCCCGCACCGCGCCGCGCGAGCCCCGCGACGTCGCGCGCCCACGCGTCCTTGACCTTGGGGTCGGTGAGCATCGCCTCCAGCTCGTCGGCGGCGTGCTCGAGGTCCCCGCTGAACCAGTACGCGCGGCCCCGGATGCCGTGGGCGTCGGTCGAATCCAGGCCCTCGGTGAGGTGAAGCGCCTCGGCGAAGTCGAGCCGGACCAGGGCGATGCGCGCGGAAAGCTCGCGGATCTCGGCGTCGTTGGGGGCGGCGCCCAGCGCGTGCTTGGCCGCGTCGCGCGCGTCGTCGAAGTCGGCCCCGCGGTAGCTCGTCCTGGCGCGCTCGAGCCATTGGGTGGCGAGCGGGGGCCGCGTCGGCGTCTGGGGGCCGACGGAGGGACCGCATGCGACGGCCGCGGCGCAGAGCGCGAGGAAGACGAGCGAAGGACGGCGCATGGGCTCTCAGGGTTCGGCGGGAGGGGGCGCGGGCTCGATGCGCAGGATGCGGTCGGCCCGTAGCTGTCTCCGGCCTCGCCCGGGGAGCTGATACCCCACAACGCCCGGCGGGTCGAGGTCGGAGCGGACCTCGAGCAGGACCATCGAGAGAGGCTGCGGGGCGCGCCTGGCGGCGCGATAGGTGACCACCACGGGGGCCCCGTGCTTCACCGCGGCCTCGCAGGCGTCGACGATGGCCTGGCGGGCGCGTCGCTCGCCGATCCGTACCTCCCACAGGTCCCGGGCGCTGACCGGCGCCAGCGCGGCGGCGCAGCGGTCGAAGAGGGAGCGCATGGCCCGCACGTCGCTCTCCGCGCGGTGCGCCTGCCCGCGCTCGATGCCCAGCTCCCGGCACAGAGCGTCGAGCGAATAGGAGTGGAACGCGAAGGCGCGGCGCGCCAGCACCAGCGTGTCGAGCCAGTGCTCGAGATGCAGCGCCATCCCGGCGCGCTTGAACTCGCCGGCCAGGAACCGCACGTCCCATACGGCCGCGTGGGCGACGAGGATGGCCCCGTCCAGCGACGCGAGGACGTCGCCGGCGACGCTCTCGAAGCGGGGCGCGCCCGCGAGCTTCGCGGCGTCGAGCCCGTGCACGTGGGCCGCCCCGCCGACGCGCTCCCCCGGGTCGACCAGCGTGCTTACGAACGCCCTGCGCTCGCCGCCCACCACGCGCTCGATGCAGATCTCGACCACGCGGTCGCGGGCGGCGTCGAGGCCCGTCATCTCCAGATCGACGAAGGCCAGCGGCGCCTCGTCGAGCGGCAGATCCCAAGGCGGCCCGGGGGGCGGGTGGCTCACGCGGGCGAGCTTACCGCGGCGCGGTCAGGTCACGCGCGCGAGCACCACCACGGAGTAGCCGACGGCGGCCCGATCGCCGGGGTTGCCGTAGGAGTGACGCTGGTCGCCGCGAAAGACGACCACGTCGCCCGGCGCCAGCGTCCACGACTCGCCGGAGGCGACGAGGACGATCTGGCCACGCTCGCAGGTCAGGTACTCGGTGGTCCCGGGGACGTGCGGCACCCCGTTGAGCCGTGCGCCGGGGGGTAGCTCCATGCGATCGATCTCCATGCCGGGGATGGGGTCAGGCAAGAGCTTGCGCACCGCCACGGTGCCCCGCATCCGGACGGGCAGCGAGCTGGCCGGGAAGTGCTTCACCGCCGACCGGGGGGCGCGAATGAGCTCCTCGATGGTCACCTGGAGTGCCCCCGCCGCCCGGTTGAGCACGGCGAGCGTCGGGTTGGCCTGGCCGCTCTCCAGGTGGGCCCAGGTCGCGCGCGGCACGCCGGCCAGCTTCGCCATCTGCTGCTGCGTCAGCCCACGCCCCTCGCGGAGCTGCACGATGTTGCCCGCGAGACGGGCGGCGACGTCGGGGTCCATGACGACGGCTTAGAGTCTCGCCAATCCTTTGGCAAGAAAGCCAACGCGGCAGAGCGCGGGGGCCATGCTGGTGTCAGGAGGTGCGGCGATGGAAGTCCGAGGAACGGCGGCGCTGGTGACCGGGGCGAGCCGGGGCCTGGGAGCGGCGCTCGCCAGGCGGCTCGCGGCGGAGGGCGGGCGCGTGGTGCTGGTGGCGCGGGGCGCGGAGGAGCTGGAGCGCACCGTCGCCGCCATCCGGGCGGCCGGCGGCGAGGCGTACGGCATCCCTGCGGACGTGGGAGACAAGCACGCCGTGCATGCCATCGCGGGCGCGGCGGCGGCGATGGTGGGTCCCGTGGAGCTGCTGGTCCAGAACGCCAGCACGCTGGGGCACGTCCCGCTGCGTCCGCTGCTGGACACCGACTGCGAGGCGCTGGAGAGCGCCCTCGCCGTGAACCTGGTCGGGCCTTTCCGGCTGGCCAAGCTCCTGGCGGGGCCGATGGCGCTGCGCGGACGCGGCCTCGTCCTCGACGTGACCTCCGACGCGTCGATCGCTGCCTATCCCGGCTGGGGCGCCTACGGCGTTTCCAAGGCGGCGCTCGACCACCTGGGTCGCATCCTCGGCGCCGAGCTCGACGGCACCGGCGTCCGCGTCCTCACCGTGGATC
The DNA here is from genome assembly GCA_036560665.1 of Polyangiaceae bacterium. Classification (GTDB taxonomy): domain Bacteria; phylum Myxococcota_A; class Polyangia; order Polyangiales; family Polyangiaceae; genus Palsa-1150. Next base: position 12,553 of record DATBQU010000360.1, on the reverse strand, counting down.
CCGGCGAGATGAACACGAGGATGCACGCGGACGCGCTGCCCGACGCCGACGCGGCGACGTTGCTCGACCCGGACGTGGTGGCCGCGCGGATCGTCCGCCTGATCCGCGCAGCGGATGCGCAGGCGAGCGGCGCACGCGTGGAGGCCGCTTCCTGGGAGGCGGCGTCATGACGCCCGCCACCTGGCCCCGCGAGGAGCCGCTCGACGAGCGGATGCTCGTCGTCGATCCGCGCGCCGACTCGTGGCGCGACGCCCGCCTGCGCGACCTGCCCCGCTGGCTGCGTGCCGGCGATCTGCTGGTGGTGAACGACGCGGCGACGGTCCCCGCGTCGTTCTTCGCCGCCACGTCGACAGGCGCGCCTCTCGAGCTGAGGCTGGCGTCGCACCTGGGCGACGAGAGGTGGCGGGCGGTCCTGCTGGGCGAGGGGGACTGGCACACCCGCACCGAGGACCGTGCGGCGCCGCCGCCGGTCGAGGCGGGTGACGAGCTTCGGATCGGGCCGGAGCTGACGGCGACGGTCGAAGCCGTCGACCCGCTGCGCCCGCGCCTCGCCGTGGTGCGCTTCTCGCTGCGCGACGCGGCGCTGTGGACCGCGCTCTACCGCCATGGCCGCCCGGTGCAGTACGCCTACGTCGCGCGCGAGCTCGAGCTGTGGCACGTGCAGACGCCGTTCGCCTCGCGCCCGTGGGCGGTGGAGATGCCCAGCGCAGGCCGTCCTCTGGCCTGGGCGCTCGTCCTCGAGCTGCGCAAGCGCGGTCTGCGGGTCGCTTCGCTCACCCACGCTGCCGGGCTCTCGTCGACGGGCGACCCCGCGATCGACGCGGTGCTCCCGCTGCCCGAGCGCTTCGACCTCCCGGGCCCCACGGTGCGCGCCGTGACCGAGGCGCGCCTCGCGGGCGGGCGCGTCGTCGCCGCGGGCACGACGGTGGTGCGCGCGCTGGAGGGGTGCGCCGCTCTCCACGGCGGCGAGCTGGTGGCGGGCGAGGCCACGACGGACCTGCGCATCGACGGCGCGTTCCGCCCGCGCGTGGTGGATGGCCTGCTCACCGGTCTGCATGCCATCGGCTCGTCGCACCGGGAGATGCTCCGCGCCTTCGCGCCCGAGCCGCTGCTGGCGCGTGCGTGGGCCCACGCGGAGGCGGCGGGCTACGTCGACCACGAGTTCGGCGATGCCTGCCTCGTGCTCGGCGGCTGAGGGGGCTCCCTAGCGGGCCGCCGCCTCGGGCCCGACCAGGTAGGCGCGCTCGAGCGCGGTCGGCGCGGGATCGCCGTCGGCCAGGAGCCGCGCCCGCCACGCGCCGTCGCTCGGGCGCTGGCCGGCCGGCTCCACCAGCTCGGCGTGTGGGATCGAGGCGCCGACGGCGAGCCACATCCGGTGGGTCTGCGGCTCGCGCACGACCATCCACGCCTCCTCCACGCGTCCGAGGCCCTCCACGAGCACACGACCCGTCGGCCGATCGGTGTGGACGTCGACGGCCAGGGGGACGTCGGCCACGCCGGCGTCGGCGAGCGCGGCCTCGAGCGCGCGCAGGCGAGCGGGAAGCTCGGCCAGCCTCGCCGCGAGCGCCGGCGGCACGGGCAGATCGGTCGCCTCGTGGGTGGCCACGCCGAGCGCCATCCAGAGCATGTCGCCGACCTCGTCGAGCACGGTGATGCCGGGTGCGTCCTGGCCGAGCGCCCCCTCGGCCACGAGGGCCCGCGAGGTCTGGCGGACGAGGGCGACGAGCTTCGCGATCGCCTCCGGGTGCGGCTCGACGAAGACCGGTACCGCCGAGTCCTGCGGCGCGTGAGGCGGGAGGCGCACCCCGGCGACCGCCACCCGCGACATCGCGGTCGCGTCGTGCCGCAGAGCGGTCCACGCCCCGAGGGCCACCTCCGCCTTTCGCTTGCGCCACTCGGTCGTCGACGCCCCCGGCTGAACGCGATCGCCCGCAGACGGGCCGAGCCAGGTCTCGACGGCGTCGAGCATCGACAGGTAGGGCGTGCGGTGGCGCTCGAGCGAGCCCGCCGGCGGTCGCGCACGCATCAGCCGGTCGAGCGTGGTCGCGTAGCGTGCGTAGGCATCGTCGCCCGCGTCGCGCAGCGCGGCGCGCGCCTCGGCCGAGCCCAGCCAGGCGGCGACGTCCAGCGCCGCAGGCAGCGCGCGGACACCGTCGCGCGCGGTGGGCGGGGCCTCGGCGCGCGCGAGCCCTCCGGCCGAAGGAAACACGAGCGACTGCATGACCTCTGCGTCGGGCGTCTGCCGCGGCGCGAACAGGCGGAAGCTCGGGGTGATGCGGCCGGTGGGTGCCGCGGAATCGAGGTGCGCGGCGTACGAGCGACTGTCTCCCGCGCCGTCGTCGAGGTGCGGGGGGTGCGCGCGCGCCGCGGCGTGGCGTACGCGATCGACGGCGGCGACGTCGCCGAACCATCCGCCGTTCCGGATGTCGAGCTTCGCAGCGCGGGCGACCGCCGTCAGGTCGCGCGGCGTGAGGTCGTCGGCCTCCCCCGTCATCAGCTCGCTCGCACGCTCCACGCGCTCCCACGCGCTGGCCGCCTCGGCGTCGACCTCGTGGGCGAGCAGGCGCGACAGCAGCAGCGCTGCGCGCGCGTGCACCCGCGCCGTCGCGATGTCGACCTGGGCCCGCAACGCCCCCTCGCCCGTGCCCTCCAGCGCGAGCGCCGCTTGCTGCAGCCACGCCACCGCGCGAAACCACCCGGCGTGCGCCTCGTCGCGGTCGGCGGCGCCCCGCGCGGACATCGCCGAGTAGTCGAGGGCGATGCCCAGCCAGGGGCTCACCCCCATGCCGCCGTGGGCCAGCACGCGCGACTTCTCGCCGTCGACCAGGACCGCCAGCTCCGGCGGCGCCACGTAGTTCGGCTGGGCCAGCGCGATGGCGACCGCCGCGACGCCGCGCGCGACCAGGTACGACGGCGCCAGGTCCGCGTTCGCCCCGCGCCCCTCGGCCTCGAGCCGCACGTCGAGGCGGCGCAGGACGGTCGCGATCGACGGCGCCATGCGCCCGGCGTCGACGTCGGCCAGCGCGCGGTCGAGCGCGAGGTGCGCCAGGAAGAAGAGCGCGTCGAGCGTCACCACCCACGCCACGCGATCGTCGCGCAGCGACGCGTAGAAGTCCCCCAGGCGCGAGGCCGGGTGGGCCGCGCGCGTGACCGCGAACCCGCGCGACCCCACCGCCTCGCGCAGCGCCCGTGACGCCGCCGTCCAGCGCGCATCGGCCCCCGGCGTGCGCCCGAGCAGCGTGATGTCCACGGGTAGCTCGACCGCGAGCACCCCCTCCACCGTGGGCACCTCGACCGGCTCCCAGTAGGTCCAGGCGGGCAACGGCGGAGGCGGCGCCTCGACGCGGGCGGCCGGCGGAGGAGGCGGAGGCGGCGGGGGCGCGCCCCCGCAGGCGCCCGCGCTCGCAGCAGCCACGACGAGCGACAGCAGAGCCGCGGGGCGCCGCGCGGACAGCGCGACGACGCTCGCGAGATGCTTCGCGATTGCCCCTCTCACGATCGGCGGTAACGCTAGCCTACGGGTCGCGACGCGGACAATCGCCGTGAGCTTTGCGAGGGACAATCGCCGGAAGTTCGAGCCGGGGCGCGGGCGCTTCGTCCTGCCGCGCTTCCCGCCGGCGGCCATCCTGCGCATCGTCGTCCTGGCCGCGCTCGGCATCCTGGGGGCCGTCTACGCCCTGGTGAGCCACTACACGACCGCCATGCCCCCCCTGCGCGTCCCGGTGGCGCCGGCCTCCGCGCCGACGTACGACGCAGACGCGGGGGAGATGCCCATCCCGGAGATCGACCGAGAGAGCACGCCGTGACCATCGAAGACACCCTCGTCATCCACGAGATCTACGCGAGCATCCAGGGCGAATCGACCTTCGCCGGGCTGCCGTGCACCTTCGTGCGCACGACCGGGTGCAACCTGCGCTGCGTGTGGTGCGACACGCCGCAGGCCTTCCACGGCGGCGAGCGCATGGCCCGCGCCGACGTGCTCGCCCGCGCCCTCGCGCTGGGGACGCCGCTGATCGAGCTCACGGGGGGCGAGCCGCTGCTCCAGCCGGGCGTCTTCCCGTTGATGACCGAGCTGTGCGACGCCGGCAGGACGGTGCTGGTGGAGACGAGCGGCGAGGCGGACGTGTCGCGCGTCGACGCGCGCGTGCACAAGATCATGGACCTCAAGTGCCCCGGCAGCGGCGAATCGCACCGCAACCGCTGGACCAACCTCGCGCACGTCACGGCGCGCGACGAGCTCAAGTTCGTGCTGGCCGACCGGGCCGACTACCAGTGGATGCGCGCGGCGATCCGCGAGCACGCGCTGGCCGAGCGCACCCCGAAGCTCCTGGCCAGCACCGTCTTCGGCAAGCTGGCGACGAGGGACGTCGTGCGCTGGGTGCTGGAGGACGCGCTGCCGGTGCGGGTGCAGCTCCAGATGCACAAGGTGATCTGGGCGCCGGACGCGACGGGCGTGTGATCACACGAAGCTCGACATCCTCGCCAGCGGATCGCCCCCCGACAGATCGAGATCCGTCCGGCGCACGACGGCCGTGAGCGCCTCGTCGCCGATGCCTGCCGCCGCCGCCAGGCGCCGCAGCGCGCCGATCTCGGTGGGATCGAGCCCGCGGCTCACCTCCGCCACCAGCACCGCCAGCGACAGCCCGAGCTCCGCGTAGCCGAGCGACCGCAGCCGCGCGCCGAGCGCGTCGCAGCGCGCAGCCACGCCCTCCCTGGCGATGGCCTGGACCGCCGCATCCACCATGCGCTGCTCGGCGGCGACGGTCAGCGTCGTTCGCCACAGCGCCGCCACGATGGCGTGAAGCGCGTCGCGCTCCGCCTCGTCCGGCGGCTCGTCCACGCACGCGATCGACCACGCCGTCTCGAGCAGCGTCGAGACCACCGCCTTGCGTCGCGCCTCCTCGAGCGCCCCGATCGACGCCGCCTCGCGCCCCGCCTGCGCCAGCGCGGCCAGCACCGCGCCGCGCGCCCGCCCCGGCTCGTAGCCCTCGAGGGCGCGCTTGTACTCGCCGAGCATGCGCTTCATCGCCTTCTCCAGGCCGAGGGGCGACAGCTTGCCGAGGCCCTGGGCGAAGCCCTGCGGGCCGACGAACGCGTCGAGCGTCAGGCGCGTGCCGTTGCCCTGCTCCTCGAAGCGGCCGACGAAGCGCGTCCCGGTGTTCGGTCCGCGGACGAACCGCTTCACCCACGTGCCCCGGGGGCCCTCCTCGATGACGATCTCCTCGGCCTGCATGCGATCGAGCACGCGCATCTGCTGGCGCAAGCGGCGCTCGCCGTCGGCGGTGCGCGGCAGCCACTCCAGGCGCATGCCGCGGTGGATCTTGTCCCGCACCGCCAGGTCCACGTCGAAGAGGAGCGCGCGCACCGCGGACGGCGCACGCTCGAAGTCGAGCCACGCGGTCGCCGTCGGCATGGGCGGGGCTGCAGGAGCGGACATCGCTCCCAGGATACGCCTCCGGCGCCGCGGGCACGCAGCCCCCCCGCCCGGTGTCGAGCCGGGCGGGGGAGCGCGATGCCGCTCAGGGGCTCATCCCCGTGCAGGTAGCACGGGGACATTCGGCCACCGGCCTCAGGCCGTGGCCGGCTTCGGCGGAAGCTGCGCCTTCGCCGCCTTCCGCTGCTTCGGCGTCACCGGTCCCAGCGCCTTGCGCGTCGCCTTGCCCTTCACGACCGCCGCCGCCTTGACCGCCGCCGACTTGGCGGGGGTCTTGACGGGGGCGAGGCCGAAGGTCTCGAGCTCGGTGCTGTCCTTTCCGAAGCGTGTCTGCAGGTACGGCTTGATGACGTCGCGCACCATCGCGCGCGCCGCTGCGGCGGCCTCCCTCTCGGAGGCGACGGCCTTCGAGTAGGCGACCTTGGCGACGGCCGTCATCGGCGGCAGGAGCAGGTACGCCAGGAGAGGCGCGAGCATCTGCGCCTTCTTGTACGTCTGGCCCCCGACGACGGCGTCGTCGACGTTCGCGAGGCTGGTGAAGCCCGCGATGATGGCGTTGCAGAGAGAAGTGAGCGTGATCTTGGTGGTGATCTTGGCGTTCATGGGCACCGTCCTTCGATTCGTGACTCGGAAACGAGGGCGGCCCGCCGGGCGGCATTGCCCGGCGCGTCGATCCCTCACAGAGGAGTGAGAAAAAGGGCCCGATTACCCGGTTTTATTTTTGTGCCGCCGCGCCCCGTTCGCCGAACATGTCGGGATCGCTCCGGAAACGGCGACCAAAAATCGACATGCGCGTGGCGAGCGACCTCGCGGGACCCCTCTGCCGGCCCGGCAAGCCCGTCTTCCCGTCCGCCAGATGCCTCCGCCGGCCCGGCAAGCCCGTCTTCCCGTCCGCCAGATGCCTCGGCCGGCCCGGCAGGCCCCTCTTCCCGTCCGGCAGGTGCCTCGGCCGGCGCGGCAGACCCCTCTTCCCGTCCGGCAGTTGCCTCGGCCGGCGCGGCAGTCCCCTCTTTCCGTCCTGCAGTGGCCTCTGCCGGCGCGGCAGGCCCCTCTTCCCGTCCAGCAGATGCCTCTGCCCGGGCGGCAGGCCGGCGTGCCCGCCCTACCGCTCGCCCAGCATGAACTGCCGGTACGCCTGCACGTCGTGCTTCGACCCCAGCACGAGCGGCGTACGGTCGTGCAGCCCGCGCGGGACGATGTCGAGGATGCGATCGACCCCGTTGGTCGCGGCGCCGCCCGCCTGCTCGAAGAGGTAGGCCATGGGGTTGGCCTCGTAGAGGAGGCGCAGCTTGCCGCCGGGGCTCTTGCTGTCGGCGGGGTAGGCGAAGATGCCGCCCTTCATCAGCGTGCGGTGCGCGTCGGCCACCAGCGACCCGACGTAGCGGTGCCCGTAGGGCAGCCCCTGCTCCTCGTCCTCGCTCTTGATCCAGCCGTCCCACTTCCGGACCCGCTCGTCCCAGCGGGTGAGGTTGCCCTCGTTGATGGAGTACGTGCTGCCGCGCTCCGGGCACTGCAGGCCGGGGTGCGAGAGGAAGAACTCGCCGACGCCGGGGTCGAGGGTGAAGCCGTGCACGCCGTGGCCGGTCGACAGGACGAGCGTCGTGGCGCTCCCGTAGACGGAGTACCCGGCGGCGACGATCTTGTTGCCCGGCTGCAGGGCCCCGCCGGGGCCGGCCCGCAGGACGCTGAAGATGGTGCCGATGGAGATGTTGACGTCGATGTTGCTCGACCCGTCGAGCGGGTCGAAGGCGACGATGTACTTGCCGTTGCCGGACAGGACGCGGAGCTCCTCGAGCTCCTCGCTGGCCACCATGGCGCAGCCCTTGTTGCGCTCGAGCACGGCGACGAGGACGTCGTTGGCGAGGGCGTCGAGCTTCTGCACCTCCTCGCCCTGCACGTTGGTCTCGCCGGTGTAGCCGAGCATGCCCGCCAGGCCGGCGGCGCGCACGCGGGTGTGGATGATGCGGACCGCCAGGGCGAGCGAGTTCATGAGCGACGCGAACTCGCCGGTCGCGCCCGGCGAGCCGCGCATGCCGCCCAGGACGTGGGCCTCGAGCGTGGTCCCGACGCCGGTGGGGGCGGCAGGGAACGGGCTGATCGAGTCGGTCATCGCGCCCCTGGCTTAGCCCACCGCGTTGACCCTTGCACGCCTCGTCCCCGCGGGTACCCTCCGCGCCATGCCCGCCTCCGACCGCGTGAAGCAGATCCTGTCCTTCTATTCGAGCGACAACGTCGGCGTGAAGACCAACCTCGCGCGCCTGATGAACCACGGCGCGCTGGCCGGGACGGGGAAGCTCGTCATCCTTCCCGTCGATCAGGGGTTCGAGCACGGGCCGGCGCGGTCGTTCGCGCCCAACCCGCCGGCGTACGATCCGGACTACCACTTCCAGCTCGCCATCGACGCGGGCTGCAACGCCTACGCGGCGCCGCTCGGCTCGCTCGAGGTGTCGGCCGACCGGTTCGCCGGGCAGGTCCCGCTCATCCTCAAGCTGAACAACTCCGACACGCTGGCGAAGATGGAGGCGCCGTGCAGCGCCGTCACCGGCAGCGTGCGCGACGCGGTGCGCCTCGGGTGCAGCGCCATCGGATACACCATCTACCCGGGGTCGGGCGCGCGCAACGTGATGTACGAAGAGCTGCGGGAGCTCGTGCTCGAGGCGAAGGACAGCGGCCTGCCCACGGTGGTGTGGGCGTACCCGCGCGGCGCGGGCCTGTCCAAGGACGGCGAGACGGCGATCGACGTGGTGGCCTACGCGGCGCAGATCTCCTGCCAGCTCGGCGCGCACGTGGTGAAGGTCAAGCCGCCGAAGGACTTCATCGAGCAGCCGGAGGCCAAGAAGGTGTTCGAGAAGTACGCCATCCCCACCAAGACCATGGCCGAGCGCATCAAGCACGTGGTCGAGAGCTGCTTCAACGGCCGGCGCGTCGCGCTCCGCTACGAGCTCAACGGGCGGAAGTTCCCGCTGCCGCTCGTGCACGGCACGGTGTCGGGCGAGCCGGTGTGGATGCTGGTCGACACCGGGGCGAACTCGCACGTCATCGCCAGCTGGGTGGCGCGCAAGGTGGGCTTCTCCATGCGCGCGCTGGGAGACGTGGGCAGCGACCACACCGGGCGGGCGGTCACGGCCTACACCGTCGAGCACCCCCGCGTGACCATCGACGACTGGGGCGCGCTCGCGGACGGGCCGATGCTGGTGACGGACGTGCCGGAGCCCATCGCGCGCATCGGCATCGGCGCGTTCGTCTCGCCGCAGTGGCTGGCGGCGGAGGGCGACGCGCTGGTGCTCGACCTTCCGGCGCGCGAGATGCGCACCGAGCCGTGGGACGACGCGGCGCGCGCGCTCGACGAGCGCGGCGGGCGCGAGCTGGCGCCGGGCGGCGCGCGTCTCTGCGAGGACGGCGCGAGCGCCATCAAGGGCCTGGCCTTCGTGCTGCCGGCGAGCGTGGACGGGCACGGGGTGGACCTGCTGCTCGACACGGGGGCGCACCGCACGGACCTGCTGACGACGTCGAAGGCAGGGCGCCTGCTGGCCGGGCGCGCGAAGCCCAGCAAGGAGCAGATGTACGCCGCGTCGGGGCTGGTGCGGACGAGCCTGGTGCGGGCGGCCGAGGTGAAGATCGGCGACTGGACCATCACCTCGGACATCGACCTGGTGCCCGGGGTGGCGGACCCGGTGTGCCCGCGCGACGGGGTGGTGTCGATGGACGCGCTCGAGTCGTGCACGCTGCTGCTCGGCCGCAAGCAGATGCGCGGGCGCTGCGGGCCGTAGCGCTCCTGGCAGGGGTCCCGCGCGCGGGTATGCTTCCCGGCCGCCCGGATGAAGTCGCACACCGACTACCTCGTGTTTCACACCGAGAAGCGCCGCGAGCTGGTGCACCTCACGCCCACGCTGGAGCAAATCCTGGCCAAGAGCGGCGTGTCCGAGGGCTTCATGCTGGTGAGCGCGATGCACATCACCGCCGGGGTCTTCGTCAACGACGACGAGAGCGGGCTGCACGCCGACATCTGGGAGTGGCTCGAGAAGCTGGCGCCCTTCCGCGCGGACTACCGGCACCACCGCACGGGAGAGGACAACGGCGACGCGCACCTGAAGTCGATGCTGGTGCACCACGAGGTGATCGTGCCGGTGACCAAGGGGCGTCTGGATCTCGGGCCCTGGCAGCGCGTGTTCTACGCCGAGTTCGACGGCCAGCGCGACAAGCGGCTGATCGTCAAGGTGATGGGCGAGTGATCCGGCGACTGGCGGCGGTCGCGGCGGCGCTGCTGGCGGGGGCGGCCTGCGGGCCCTCTTCGGGGGTGGCCCGCGCGCCGGCGGCGGCGGCCGCCGCGACCGGGACCCCCGAGGATCGCGCGCGGACGGCGGACTTCGCGCGCGTCGAAGACGAAGCCATCGACTGGCTGGTGGCGGCCGACCCGCGCATCGCCGCCCGCACCGGCACGACCGCGCGGGAGGACGTGCTCGAGAAGATCGGCTTCGAGGCCATGCTGGCGGAGGACACGACGGCGCAGATCCGCGGCGCCTCGCTCGATCTCTTCGCGTTCCGCGCGCGAGCGCGCGCGATCGACGAGGCGGGCAAGGTCGTGGCCGCGTACCGGGGCTCGCCGCCGGAGACGGGGCCGGTCGGCAGCGCGCTGGCGCGGCCGCGGCTGGAGCGCGAGCTGCTGGGCCGCCTGGTGGAGGAGGAGCGCGAGCGGACCGCGGACGAGGCGAAGCTCGGCGACGCTGCGGGGGACCTGGTGCGCGGGATCATCGCCACCTGGGCTCCGCCGGGGACGCCGCAGGAGGTGCCGGACCGCGACGTCTGGGTGAGCAAGCACCTGCTCGAGGTCCGCGACTCGCTGCGCGACCCGCGCCCTCGCACGGGGCCGCCCGACCTGGACATGGCGCTCTACCCGCTGGAGCGGCTGCTGGCGCCGCTGCAGTTCCCGCGCGGCTCGGCGGCGATCGCGCAGGTGCGCATGGCCATCGACGAGGACATGCGCTCGGTGCCGAAGGTCGACTCGCCGGAGCGCGTCGCCCGCGCCGCGAGGGTGCACCTGGGTGTCGCCGTCGATCCGGCGGCGCTGCCCGCTCGCCTCGAGCGGCTCGAAGCACGACTGCGCGAGCTGGCCGAGCGGGTCCTGCAGGAGGCGGGCCCGGACGCACGGCCGTCTCTCGAGGGGCGCGCGCGGGAGCTGCTGCTGGTGGAGCGACCGTGCCCCCCGGTGCCCGACTCGCGGGTGCGCTCGATGGCGCCGCCCCCCGAGCGGGCCGCCATCTGCGGTGCGCTGCGGGCGTTGACGGAAGAGACGGCGCCAGCGGCGGTGCTGGTGGCGCTCCACGACGACGTCCTGCTCTCTCTCGTGGCGGTGGGATCGCCTCCGCCGCCGCGCACCAGGCTCCTGTCGCACCCGCCGGACGACGACGTCGCTGCGCTCGAGCGCGCCTCGCGCGAACGGCCGGTGGTCGCGCTCGGCGCGGCGCTGGCGGCGGAGCTGCTCTATGCGGGCGAGGGCTCCGAGGGCCGCATCGCGGCCTGGCGCGCGCTGGGCGAGGCGCCTCTCGACGTCGTCGCGCGAGAGCTGGCGCGGTAAGTCCGTCGCGGAGGCCGCAGCGCTTCGCGGTCGGCGCACGCCCTAGCGGACGCCGGCGGCGGCGAGCCTCTCCTCGACCATCATGTCGGCGACCTTGTACGTCGGCGCCTTGAGCTTCTCGCTGCGCTGGACGATCTCCGCGATGGTCTCGCGGATGCCCAGCGTCTTGTCGCGCGCCTTGCCCTCGTCGTAGCCGAAGGCCTCCTGCGCGACGTTGATGAGCCCCCCCGCGTTGATGGCGTAGTCGGGGGCGTAGAGGATGCCGCGCGCGTGCAGGTCGTCGCCGTTGCGCGGGATGGCGAGCTGGTTGTTGGCGGCGCCGGCCACGATGCGCGCCTTCAGCCGCGGGATGGTGTCGTCGTTGAGGGCCGAGCCGAGCGCGCACGGCGCGAAGACGTCGCAGTCCGTGTCGAAGATCGCGCCGAGGGGGACCACCCTGGCCCCGAACTCGCGGTGCGCGCGCTCCGCCTTGAGAGGATCGACGTCGGCCACCGTGAGCTTCGCGCCGCACGAGTGGAGCTCCTTGCAGAGGTGGTAGCCGACGTGGCCCACGCCCTGCACCGTGACCTGCACCCCTTGCAGCGTGCTCTTGCCGAGCTTGTGCTCCACGCACGCCTCGATTCCGCGCCGCACCCCGAGGGCGGTGAAGGGCGACGGGTCGCCGGAGCCGCCGTGCGACGGGTCGACTCCGGTGACCCACCGGGTGACCGAGCGGATGACCTCCATGTCCTCGAGACCGGTGCCGCTGTCCTCGGCGGTGATGTAGTGCCCGCGGAGCTCGTCGATGAACTTGCCGAAGGCGCGGAAGAGCGCCACGCGGTCGAAGTGCTGGTACGGGCGGATGATGACGCTCTTGCCGCCGCCGTGGGGCAGCCCGGCGAGGGCGGCCTTGTAGGTCATCCCGCGGGCGAGGCGGAGCGCGTCGACGACGGCGGCCTCGTCGGACTCGTAGTGGATGAAGCGACAGCCGCCGAGGGCGGGCCCCAGACGCGAATCGTGGATGGCGACGATGGCCTTGAGGCCCGTCGCCTTGTCGAGCTTGAAGTGGACCTCGCCGTAATCGTAGGCGTCGAGGTGCCCGAAGAGATCCATCCGCGGCTCGATCTACTTCGGGAAGGCGGAGGGGGCTGGTTTGCTGCCCCCCTCGCCCGCACCCGCGTCCGAGACCGCAGCCTGGTATTTCGACGCGTCGGTGGTCGCCCACTCGGCCGCGTAGTTGGTGATCTGGTAGATGGCGTCGCCGTCGGCGCGCTTCACCCAGTGGTTGGTTCCCGAGGCAGCGCCACCGATGAGCACCTCGTAGTTCCCGGCTCCGTCCTTGAGGACGATGCTCACGGTAGCGGCAGGCTTGTCGAGGCCGGTGTCCGCGGGGACCTTCCCGTCGCCGAAGTCATCCGCGCTGAGGGCCTTGTAGGCTCGCAGCATGTCCTTGAGCTTCCCCTCGTCGAAGCGCGCGAGCGGGTTCTTGTCGAGGGTGGCGGCCCACTTGTCGCCCTTGGTGAACGACAGGGTGCCGTGGCTGTTGACGATGGTCACCTGGGTCA
>DATBQU010000359.1:0-11683 GCA_036560665.1 Polyangiaceae bacterium | reverse complement strand
CGCTGCCGGCGGGCGGGGTGACGGTGAGCTGCGCGTCCACCACGTGATCGCTGACGACGACGAAGCGGATGGGCTGCCCGTACGACGGATGCTCGGGGGAGGCGAACACGATGATGTCGCCCGGATCGCCGCACGCGGGGGCCGGGCGAGACTCGGTGGGGACGGACGCCGAGGCCACGGCCACGGCCTGCGACGAGGCCGGTTGAGCGCTGGAGGCGGCGGCGAGCGGCGGCGCGAGCGGGCCGGGTGGCGACTCCTGCGGCGCACGCTGGCAGGCCGTCGTCGCGGCGGCGAAGACCACGACGGCGCAGCCGGCAGCTGCCCGGAAGGCCAGCCTGCCTACGACCCCGCACCACCGACCACCCATGCGCTCCTCGTACCCTCTCCGAACGCCCCGCGCACCCCGCCGTATCCCGATGCTACCCTCTTTTGTTGCATGCCTACGCCGGCGTCCGCACGGATGATCGGACGGTACCTGCTGTTCGGCGAGATCGCGTCGGGCGGCATGGCGACCGTCCATTTCGGGCGCATGGGCGGCCTCGGTGGGTTCGCGCGGACGGTGGCGGTCAAGCGACTGCACCCGCATTACGCGAGGGATCCCGAGTTCGTGTCGATGTTCCTCGACGAGGCGCGCCTGGCGGCGCGCATCCGTCACCCCAACGTGGTGCCGACGCTCGACGTCGTCAGCACCGACGACGAGATCTTCCTGGTCATGGAGTACGTGCAGGGCGAGGCGCTGGCGCGGCTCCTGCGCTCGGTGCGCGCCCTGATGACGCCGGCCGACACGCGCATCGTGGCCACCATCATGGGCGGCGTGCTGCACGGACTGCACGCGGCGCACGAGGCGAAGAACGAGCAGGGCGAAGCGCTCGAGATCGTGCACCGCGACGTGTCACCCCAGAACATCCTGGTCGGGGTCGACGGCGTCCCCCGCGTGCTCGACTTCGGCGTGGCCAAGGCGGTGGGTCGCCTTCAGACCACGCGCCAGGGGCAGATCAAGGGCAAGCTCGCCTACATGGCGCCCGAGCAGCTGCACGGCGCCACGGTGACGCGGCAGACCGACGTGTACGCGGCGGCGGTGGTGACGTGGGAGGCGCTGACGGGCAGGCGCCTCTTCCGCGGCGACAACGAGGCGGCGATCGTGACCGCGGTCCTCCAGGCGCCGCTGGAGCCGCCGAGCCAGGTCGCGTCGCACGTGCCGCTGTCGTTCGATCGCGTGGTGATGCGCGGGCTCGAGCGCGATCCGGCGCGCCGGTACGCGACGGCGCGCGAGATGGCGGTCGATCTCGAGCGCTGCGTGGGGGTGGCCTCGTCGGCGGAGGTCGGCGACTGGGTGGAGGCGCTGGCGCACGACGAGCTGCTGAAGCGCGCGTCGCACGTCGCGGAGATCGAGAGCATGTCGTCGCCGATGGGGCGGCTGCCGTCGCTCCCGACCGTCGCCGAGATGCCGACCACGGTGCGGGCGGGCGCCGAGTCGGACGAGCAGCTCCCGCTCGACGTGCGCTCCGACGTCTCGAGCATCGCAGTGTCGCCCATCCTCTCGTCGCCTCCGCGACGCCCGCGCGGGCGGGTGGCCATCGCGGCGGGGATCGCGGGCGCCGGGGTGGCCGTCGCGCTCGTGCTGCTCCTCGCGTTCAGCGGCAACGGGGCCCCGGCCGCAGCCGCGACCGGAGCCACCGCGGCGGCGTCCGTCGTGCCCGACGTCGATCCCGCGACGGCGACCGCGACCGCGACGGCGACCGCGACCGCGACGGCGACCGCTCCCGCGAGCGCGATCCCGAGCGCGACCGACACGGCGGTCGCCGCACCCCTGCCCACACGCCGTCGCTTCCCGCCGCCTGCGCCACCCGCGGCCCCGCGAAGGCCGTCGCCCGCCGACTGCGATCCTCCCTTCACCATCGACGACAAGGGACACAAGCACTACAAGCCCGCTTGCCTCCAGTGAGGAGTATCCTGGGAGCATGAGGCGCACGACGCTGCTTCTCGCCGCGCTGGCGGCATTCGCGCTGCCCCTCGGCGACGCCCGCGCCGACGACAAGCAGCAGTGCATCACCGCCTCCGACCAGGGGCAGCAGCTGCGCGACGACGGCAAGTACCGCCGCGCGCGCGAGGCGTTCAGCACCTGCTCGCGCGACGTGTGCCCGGCGCTGGTGAAGCACGACTGCCTGCAGTGGCTGGCCGATCTCGACCAGACCTCGCCGTCGGTGGTGATCAACGCCAAGGACGACAAGGGCGGCGACCTGGTCGACGTGAAGGTGCTCGTCGACGGGGCGCCGCTGGTGTCGAAGCTCGACGGCAAGCCGACGCTGGTCGATCCCGGACAGCACCTGTTCCGCTTCGAGTCGCCGGGCTTCCCGGCGGTCGAGGAGCGCGTGGTGGTGCACGCCGGGGAGAAGAGCCGCCTGCTCAACGTGCAGTTCGGCACGCCGGCGAACCCCGCGCCCGCGGAGCAGACCGGCCAGGCGCCGCCCGCCCCGGCGACCGCGACCGCCGCCACGACGGCCGAGACCCCGCCCGCCGCCGTGCCGCGCTCGCGCCAGGCCACGCTGGTGTCGGCCTGGGTGTTCACCGGGATCGCCGCGGTGGCGTTCGGCAGCGAGGCCTACTTCGGGCTGTCGGGACTGAGCGACCGCAACGGCCTCAAGTCGCAGCCCTGCGCGCAGACCGCGACGTGCAACCAGAACGACGTCGACTCCGTGCGGACCAAGTTCACCATCGCGGACATCTCCCTGGGCGTGGGGATCGTGAGCGCCGCCCTCGCCGCGTACCTCTTCTTCTCGGCGCCCTCCTCGAGCGAGGTGCCGGCGTCGACGGCGCGCGTCGACCTGGCGCCGCTCCCGGGCGGCGGCACGGCGAGCCTCGGCGGGCGCTTCTGACTCAGACGATCGCCGCGCGCGCGTTCTTCGCCTCGTCGCGGTCCTTGAGCGACTCGAGGATGATGACGGCCGTCTCCTCGATGGCGCGGCCGGTGACGTCGATGACCGGCCAGCGCGGGTGGTCGGCGAAGATGCGGCGCGCGTAGTCGAGCTCCTGCTTGACCTGATCGCGCAGGCCGTAGCCCGTGTCGGTGGGCATGCCCAGCTGCTTGAGGCGCGCCTTGCGGATCTCGACGAGCTGGTCGAGCTCGATGGTGAGGCCCACCACCCGGTCTTGCGACGCCTCTTCGAGCTCGGGCGGGAGCGGCACGCCCAGCACGATGGGATGATTGGCCACCTTGAGGCCGCGCTGGGCGAGGAGCGTCGAGAGCGGCGTCTTGCTGGTGCGGCTCACGCCGGCCAGCACCAGATCGGCCTTCTTGAAGTTGCGCGGCTCCTTGCCGTCGTCGCTCTTGACGGCGAACTCGACCGCCTCGATCCGGCGGAAGTACTCCTCGGTGAGGGGGAGCATGCCGCTCGGCATGTTGATGGGCTGCCGGTCGAGGAAGGTCGCCAGCTTCCCGATGAGCGAGCCGATGAGGTCGAGCGCCTCGACCTTCAGCTCGTAGCTCTGCTGGTGGATGTACTCGCGCAGCTCGGGGCTCACCACCGTGAACACGATGAGCGCCCCGTCCTTCGCCGCCGCGACCAGGATGGGGCGGGCGGCGTCCTTGGTCCGGACCCGGGTGTGGAGGCGGATGTGGGCGCCCGAGTGGGGGAACTGAAGCATCGCGGCCCGGACGACCTTCTCGGCCGTCTCCCCCGTCGAGTCGCTCAGGATGTCGATACGGCGGGGCTCCGCGGCAGGCTCAGTGGGCACAGCGTCGAGCATACCCGTGAGCGCCGCGCGGTCCATGTGGATCGCGGGCGACCCGGCGTAGCTCTACGACAGGCCTCGGGAAACGCCCCGGCATACGGGGTGATTGGACGAATGCAGCCTGCGCGAACGACGCGCCGCGCATGGAAGGTGCACTCGCGATCCGCCGTCATGCCGAACGCTCCCATCGCCGGGCCGCGACGCGCCCGGCCCGCTCCGCCGCCGCTCCCCCGGGAGCCGGCCGCCGCGGTGGCCCCCGCCGCCGACAGCGCCCCCACCACGCCCCACGCGCGCGCCCTTCCCCCCCTCGACTACGACGACACCGGCCACGGCAAGCAACCGCAGTCGCTGGAGTCGACGCGGCCAGGGCGGCGCAGCAGGACGCGACGGCTGCGGTGGTTCGTCCTCGGGATCGCGGTCGGGGCGCTGGGGGCGTTCTTCGCCACGGGAGACGCCGACGGGACCCTGCGCGCGGTGCGGGCGTGGGGTGGCCGCACGCTGCGCTCGCTCGAGCATCGCTCGCACCCGTCGTCGGTGGCCGCGGCGCCCTCCCCCGGCACGGTGAGCGCCACCGTCGTCTCCCGCGCCCCGGCGAAGCCCAAGGACGCGCCCTGCCCGGTCGATCCGGGCCCCGACGACCCGTGCGCCGAGCTGCTGGCGCCTTTCTCGCCGCCGACGGTGAGCGTGAACGATCTGCCGCGCGTGAAGCCTGCCGTGCTGGCGCGGCGGCGACACGTCCCGGCGGGCGCGGCCCCCGCGGCCGAGCCCGATTCACCCGACGACGATCCGTACGCCGACGATCCGCAGTCGAGCCCGACGCGTGCGACGCCCTCGCAGCCCGGCTCACCCGTGGAGGAGAAGGCCCCGGCCGACGTGCCCCCGTCACGGGAGCCGACCGCGCAGGCCGACCCCGTGTGACTACGCCGGCTGGCCGGGCGGAATGAAGTCGTCCCGGGTGAAGAGCGACACCAGCCGCAGCCCGCCGGCCTCGATGGCCTCGCGCCCGCCCTCGAGCCGGTCGACGAGCGCGACGACGCCGACGACCTCGTAGCCTGCGTCGCGCAGCTTGGCCGCCGCCTTGAGCGTGGAGCCGCCGGTGGTCACGACGTCCTCGAGCAGGGCGATCGGCGCACCCGGGGGCAGCCGCGTGCTGCCCTCGAGCAGGCGCCGCGAGCCGTGGTCCTTGGCGTCCTTGCGGACGTAGACGGCGTCGATGGGCGCGCCGCGCTGGAAGCTCGTCAGCGCGACAGCGCTCGCCAGCGGGCAACCCCCGAGCTCCACCCCCGCCACGGCGACGCACGAGGGCAGCTCGGCCAGGGCGCCGAGCATCGCGTCGCCGACCAGGACGTGCCCCGCCGCCGTGAGCACCGCCTGCTTGCAGTCGATGAAGAAGTCGCTCTCCTTGCCGGAGGCGAGGACGACCCGCCTGCGCTCGAAGGCGCGCGCGCGAAGAAGCTCGAGGAGCTCCGCCCGCGGCCCCGCCACGTCAGCGCTCCTTCTTCTTCGCGATCTGCCCCTTCGCCTTCTTGAGGGCAGGGACGACGGGCGGCGGCGGGCGGCGCGGGCCCGAGTTGCCGGTCGACGCGCCGGCGTGGTGGGCGGGCGCGGACGCCTTGGCGGCCGTCTTCGACGGAGGCGCAGGCGGAGCGGCCTTGGCCACCGCCGGCGCGGGCCGCGCGGGAGCCGCCGCCGGTCGCGCCGCGGACTGGGTACGGGGGGCGCGGGCCGGAGCGCCGTCGCTCTCGCCCGTCTCGACGTAGCCGCGCACGAGCGCCCCGGGAGCGATGGAGACACGGGGGGCCCGCACGTCTCCCACGACGCGCGCGCCCTCCTCGAGCAGCACGGCCTCTTCGCCGTGGAGATCGCCCTTCACCGCGCCCCGCACCACGAGGCGCCGCCCGCGCACGCCGGCGCCGACCATGCCGTGAGTGTCGACGGTCACGTCGCCGCCCACGGCGATCTCGCCGTCGACGAAGCCCTGCACCTCGAGGTCGACCGCGCCCGTGACGCGACCGCGCACGCGCGTGGTCCGTCCGATGACCGAGACGTTGGCCGCCATGATCACACGTCCATGTCGACGTTGCCCTTGAACTGGGCTCCGTCCGCGATCGTCACCCGCGCCGCCTTCACGTTGCCGATGACGCGCGAGCCCGACTGCAGGTCGACGCGCTCGGTGGCGGTGACGTTGCCCGTGAGCGAGCCGGCGACGACCAGCGAGCCGCCGGCCACGTCGGCCTCGACGGTGGCGCCGTGCTCGATGGTGACGCCCTCCTTGGCCGAGAGCTTGCCGCGCACCGTCCCCGCCACGACGACGTCCTCGTCGGTGGTGATCTCTCCTTCGACCGTGATGCCCGCGCCGATGACCGTGCTCGCCATGGGTAGTCTCCGTTGCCTCGTTCTGGTCCCGTCAGCGTCGCGAGCCGCGCGCGGTGCGCGCCTCTGCGCCGCCGAGCTCCGGCGGCAGATCGAACTCGCAGTCGAGCTTGCCCGAGAAGCGCGCGCCGTCCTCGATGGACACCGCGCTGCCGCGCAGGTTGCCGCGGACCCGGGCGCCGGACGCGACGCGCACCGGGCCGGTGGCCGCCATGTCGCCCTCGAACGTGCCGGCGATGGTGACGGACTGCGCCTCGACCGCCTCGCTGCTCACGTCGGCGCCGGAGGCGATGGTGAGGTCGCCGCGGATGGCGAGGTCGCCCTCGACGTGACCCTCGATGAGAAGGTCGCCATCGCCGTGGATGCGGCCGCGAACGCGCGCGCCGCTGCCGATTCGCGCCTCGCTGCGCTGGTGGGCTGTGCTGGTGCGTGCCTGCGCCATGATCGGCGCGCGAAGCTAGTACATGCGCCGCGGCGTGTCACCACCCGCCGCATGCCCGCGGATCCGCTAGCATCGCGCCCGCCGTGACCGCGAAGAAGCGCCGCCGCTGGCCCTACCACCTCCTCTTGATCGCGCCCTTCGTGGGCACGCTCTGGGTGCCCTTCTACGACGCGGTGGAGCCGAAGTGGGGCGGGGTGCCCTACTTCTACTGGTACCAGTTCCTCTGGATCGGGATCGGCGCGGTCATCACCGCCACGGTGTACCTGGTGACCCGGGAGCCGGAGCCATGACGGGGGTGAACACGACCGCGCTGGCGGTCTTCTCGCTGCTCTTCGGCCTGGTGACGGTGCTCGGCTTCGTCGCGGCGCGCTGGCGCAAGGCCGACCTCGACCAGCTCCACGAGTGGGGGCTGGGCGGGCGGCGGTTCGGCACGCTGGTGACGTGGTTCCTGCTGGGGGGCGATCTCTACACGGCCTACACCTTCGTCGCCGTTCCGGCGCTCGTCTTCGGCGCGGGCGCGCTCGGCTTCTTCGCGCTCCCCTACACCGTCATCACCTACCCCTTCGTCTTCGTGGTCATGCCGCGCCTGTGGAGCGTGTCGCACCGGCACGGCTTCATCACGGCGGCCGACTTCGTGCGGGCTCGCTTCGGCAGCGGCGCGCTGGCGCTGGCCATCGCCGTGACCGGCATCCTGGCCACGATGCCGTACATCGCTCTCCAGCTGGTGGGCATCCAGGTGGTGCTCGGCGCGATGGGCGTGCAGGGCAGCGGCTGGATGGCGGACCTGCCGCTCGTCATCGCCTTCGTGATCCTGGCCGCCTACACCTACCAGAGCGGCCTGCGCGCGCCGGCGCTCATCGCCGTCGTGAAGGACGCCATCATCTACGTCACCGTGATCGCCGCGGTGATCGTGGTGCCCCTGAAGCTCGGCGGGTACGGCAAGATCTTCGACGCGGTGCCGCCGGAGAAGCTCATCCTGACGCCGCCCAGGGACGGCAACCTGGGGCAGTTCAGCGCCTACGCCACCCTGGCCCTCGGCTCGGCGCTGGCGCTCTTCCTCTACCCGCACTCGATGACGGGCGTGCTCAGCTCGAGCGGCCGCGCCGTCATCAAGCGCAACACGGCCATGCTGCCGGCCTACTCGTTCCTGCTCGGGCTCATCGCGCTGCTGGGGTACATGGCCATCGCGGCGAAGGTCGACAAGGCCCCCGCGTACGCCGGCGGGTTCAGGCAATACGGCGCGAACTTCGCGGTCCCCGCGCTCTTCCTCGACTCGTTCCCGCCGTGGTTCGCGGGCTTCGCCTTCGCGGCCATCGCCATCGGCGCGCTGGTGCCGGCGGCCATCATGTCCATCGCCGCGGCGAACCTCTTCACGCGCAACGTCTACCGCGAGTTCCTGCGTCCGACGTGCAGCGGCAAGGAAGAGTCGACCGTCGCCAAGGTGGTGTCGCTGGTGGTCAAGTTCGGAGCGCTGGCCTTCATCGTGCTCGTCCCGCAGAAGTACGCCATCCAGCTGCAGCTCCTCGGCGGCGTGTGGATCCTCCAGACGCTGCCGGCCATCGTGGTCGGCCTCTACACGCGGTGGCTGCACCGCTGGGGGCTGCTCGCGGGCTGGGCGGCGGGGATGACCATCGGGACGTGGATGGCGCGCGTGCTCGAGTTCAAGGGAACGGTCTACCCGCTGCACCTCGCCGGCTGGACGGTGCCGGGATACGCGGCGCTGTGGGCGCTCATCGCGAACCTCGGCGTCGCCGTCGTGGTGAGCGCGGCGCTGGGCGCGCTGGGCGTGGCGCGGGGAGAGGACGCGACGAAGCCCGAGGACTACGGCGAGTAGGCGACGCTGGGCGCGGGCGGCGGCGGCCGGACGCTCTCGGGGGCGGTCACCGCGAAGCGGACGCGCAGCGCGGCGTGCTCGTCCGAGGTGCAGAACTCGACGAGGTCGCGACGCTTCGCCTCCGGCGTGAGCCCGGCGATGCCGCGCGACTCGGTGGTGACGATGCCGGTGGCCGTCGCCAGGTCGCCGCACAGCAGCAGCCCCACCCGCGCCGCCGTCAGCTCGACGCTGCGCGACCACGCCCCCAGGCTGAACTTGCCGCCGCGCGCCTGCAGGCGCCGCACCGCGCTGCCGATCCCGACCCGCTCTTCGTCGGTCACGTGGTTGTCGAGGCGCGCGGCCAGCGCGGCGACGGCTCGGCTGTCGGAGGTGACGTCCGGCCGGGTGAGCTGCACCGCCGCCAGGAGCAGGCGCGTCAGCTCCTCGCGCGTCGGGAAGTAGACCAGGACCTGGTGCTCGGGCCGGTAGTACGTGAGGTGCCGTCCGGCGAGGAAGGCGAGGTCCTTGGCCGAGCGCCCGCTCACCACCGACGGGCCGACGGCGGTCGACGCCTCGTGGGCGCGCACGGCCGCGATCTCGCCCGGCACCTGGTCGACCGCGAACAGGCTCGGGCACCCGACCGCCACCACGCGCGCCGCCCACTGGAAGCTGCGCACCACCGACGCGGTGCTCCCGTCGTCGAGGCGCGACGCGGGGTCGAGGTCGACCAGGCGGCCTCGCGCCACCAGCTGCTCGAGCCGCGCCAGCACTGCCGCGCGGCCAACCGCCGCGAACAGCGGTTGCAGCGCGTCGTCCGAGCCGGGTGCGCGCAGGAGCGACCAGGCCTGCGCGTCGAGCGAGCCTCGCGCGCGGATGGGCGCCAGCGACCGGAACTGGTCGATGAGCATCTGTTGATCGACGTCGGCCGCGCCGAGCTCCTCCAGCGCCAGCGCCGCCAGGTACGCCGCGTCCGTCCTGCCGTCGCGCCGGTGCACCGCGAAGGCGCGCACGTGCATCGCGGGGTCGAGCGGATCGTCGGAGCCCTCGGGCGGCAGCTCGGCCGGCGCCTCGAGCTCGGGGGGCAGCTGCATCGGCTCGGGCGGCGTGAGCGACGACCGCACCGCGGTCAGCGTGGTCCGCGCCTCCTGGAGCGCCGGGTCGTCCTCCAGCGCAGCCTCGAGCCAGCCCAGCGCGCGCTCCTCGTCCTGGAGGTGATCGAGCGCCATCCGCGCCTGCGCGTAGCGGAGGCTGGCGCGCTCGCTCGGCTCGTGGGCGAGATCGGCCAGCGCCCCGACGGCCTCGATGGCGCTCGCCCAGCGCCCCATCGTCTCGTAGCCGCGACGGAGCGCCTGCAGCACGCCCACGCGCTTGGGCTCGATCTCGCGCGCCTGCTCGAGGGCCTCCAGCGCGCCGTCGCCGTCGCCCAGCTCGGCCTGGAGGATGCGCGCGACGGCGATGAGCTCGCGCACGCGCTGGCGTGGCGAGGCCAGCGTGGGTAGCCGCTGCCGGCGCAGCCGCAGCGCGAGGGGCCAGTCTCGCGCCTCGGTGGCCGCGTCGATCTGCCAGGCGAGGTCGGCAGGCTCGGGAGGCGGCGGGGCGAGATCGAGCTCGCCGCGGCCGCGCACGAAGCTGAAGCTCTGGGCCGTGGCGAGGCTCTCCGGCATGGCCGTCACCCGCTCGTAGATGCCCGAGAGCGGCGCGCCCCCGCTGCGGTTCGCGTCGGCCACGCCCACCAGCAGCCGCGTGAAGGCCAGCCCCTCGATGGGGGCGCTGGCGGGACGCACCGCCGTGACCAGGTTGTACCCGTGCTCGCGCGCCCCGAGCGCGGCGATGGTCGACGCCACGTGATCGGCCGCGACCAGCGCGTCGTCCACCTCGTCCTCGTGCACCAGCTCGGCCACGAGCGACACCGTCGCCGCCGCGTGCGCCGCCAGCGTCTCACCGACGACGCGCAGGGGGATCCAGCGCCCGCCGGCGATGCGCAGGACGCCGCGCCGCGCGAGCCGGCCGCTGACGTGCACCAGCAGGTCGTCCTCGGCCGAGACGCCGGCCAGGGCGCCCGCCAGCTGGGCCTGCACGTCCTCGGCGCCGTCGACCACAGCCACGCGGAAGCCGAGCCCGGCCAGCGTGGCCCCGAGCCAGGCCACCGCGTCGGACCACGTCCCGGCATCCGACGACCGCGGATCCCAGGGCGCGACTATGACCGCACACCGCATGCGAGCATCCGAACTCTAGATCGCGCCCTCCGAAGGACGAGGCCAACCTGGCGCCCTCCCGCGCTTTTCCGGCCCGCAATCGAAAAATTACAGCGTTCTGCGAGGGCCCTCGACAGTGGGAGCGTTCGAATCTAGAGGGGAGGCTCCCATGGCGGCCGCGGCACCCCTGCTCCCTGCATCGCTCCCTGCCGCGCAGGTCCGCGCAGGTCTGGCGCTGGCCGAGGCCATCTTGCCCGGCTCGGCCATCATCCCGGCGGCCGACGAGGCGACGTTCGAGGCCACGCTGGAGACGCTGCGCGAGGTGCACCCGCAGGCGGTGCGCATGTTCGGCGCCGCGCTGCGGGCCATCGACGCGTCGGCCGTCGCCTTCACTGGTCGGCCCTTCCACGCGCTCGGCGCGCAGAAGCAAGCCGAGCTCATCGCGCGCTGGCAAGTCGATCCCGTGCTGCGCACGCCGTTCGGTCTGGTGTCGCTGCTCTACAAGTTCCACCACCTCGATCGAAGAGACATCTACGCCCGCCTCGGCGGCAAGCTCAACGTGGTGCGGGACATCGAGCAGCCGCGCTGGCTGCAGCAGATCCACCGCGCCGACGACTGGCGCGAGCAGGACGTCGAGTGCGACGTGGTCGTGGTGGGCACCGGCGCGGGCGGCGGCGTGGTCGGGCGCGAGCTGGCCGACCGCGGGTACGCCGTGGTCTTCGTCGAGGAGGGCGAGCACTACCGGCGCGATCAGTTCGACGGCCGCGCGGTGAGCGCGCACACGCGCTTCTACCGGCTGGCGTTCACCCTGGGCAACGCGCCCATGCCCATCTTCATCGGGCGGCTGGTGGGCGGGTCGACGGCGGTCAACGGAGGCACGTGCTTCCGCACGCCCCCGGAGGTGCTCGAGAAGTGGTGCGAGGCCATCGGCAGCGACGACCTGTCGCCGCAGGCGATGGAGCCGTGGTTCCAGCGCGTGGAGCAGATCCTCGAGGTGGGGCCGTCGCCGCACGAGACCATCGGCCCCATCGCCGACTTCATGGCCCGCGGGTGCGACGCGCTCGGCTGGCACCACTTCCCGGTGAACCGCAACGCGCCGGGATGCGACGGCAAGGGCTTCTGCAACCT
>DATBQU010000358.1:0-2725 GCA_036560665.1 Polyangiaceae bacterium | reverse complement strand
GCCCGCAGCAGGCGCTCCGCGGTGGCCAGGCCGATGCCGCTCGCCGCGCCGGTCACCAGCGCCACGCACCGCGCCAGCGGGGCCGGCGTCGTCGGCTTGATCTTGGCCTGCTCGAGGCTCCAGTACTCGACGTCGAAGAGATCGGACCGCGAGCACGGCGCGTACGAGCCCACCGCTGCCGCGCTGCTCATGACGTCGATGGTGTGCTCGTAGATGTCGAGCGCCACGTCCGCCTCGCGCGCCGTCGCCGCCACCGCGCACGCGCCGAAGCCGGGCAGGAGCACGATGCGCGGCCACGGATCGAGCTTGGTCTTCTTCACCTTCTTGGTGCGCGACGTCTCCTGGAAGTACGCGTCGTACTTGCGCGCGTACTCGGCGATGGCCGCCTCGAGCTGCGCCGTCAGGCCCTTGGCCCGGTCGTTGAAGCTCGGCCGCTGCACGAGCATCGCCGTGGGCTTCGTGCGCAGCACGTGGTCCGGCGTGGCGCAGCCCTTGTTCACGAGCTCGGCCACGTCGCGCCGCTCGAGGAAGGCGAGGATGGGCTGCGTCGCGCGCGTGCGCACGATGGGCCCCCGCTCGGACGCGTCGCCCGCCGCGCGCGCCAGCGCCCCGCGGAGGCGCGGCAGCACCGCCGTCTCCGGCACGTCGGTGCGCGTCCCGGCGGTCACCGCCACGGTGTGGCTGCGGTCGGCGATGAAGAGCTCCGCCTTCGACACCGCGTCGATGGTCCGGTGGTAGCTCTCCTCCGCGGTGGCCCCCCAGGTGAAGAGGCCGTGGCGCTCGAGCACCATCACCGTCGGCTCGTCGTGCGCCGCCACCTGCTCGTAGGCCTCGATGCAGCGCCGGGCCAGCGCGAAGCCCGGCATCACGTACGGGATCCACACCAGCCCCGCGCCGAACAGATCGGCGAAGAGCTTCTTGCCGTCCGGCTGATCGCACAGCGCCAGGATGGCGTCGGCGTGCGTGTGGTCGATGAAGCGCGCCGGCAGGAACGCGTGCAGCAGCGTCTCCACGCTGGGGTTCGGCGCGGAGGCGTCGAGCAGGTTGATGCGCAGCTCGTTGACCATCGCCTCGTCGCTCAGCGCGTCGAGGCCGCGCAGCCGCCGCAGCGGCTCGAGCCGCACCGCCGGGTGACCCTCCGGCTCGATGGTGGCCAGGTCCCACCCCGAGCCCTTCACGTGCAGCACCTCGACCGAGTCGCCCAGCCGCGTGCTCGCCGCCGCCTTCACCGACGTGTTGCCCCCGCCGTGAAGCACCAGCGCCGGCTCGGCGCCGATGAGGCGTGCGGTGTACGTGCGCAGCGCGAGGGCCTCGGACGCGCGGGGCGCGAGCTCCTCGACCATGCGCTGGGCGGCCTCGGGATCGTAGCGGCTCTCCATGCGCGCACGGTAGCATCGCCGGCCGGGGAGGGCGGCAAGGCCACATGAGCGGGAAAATTGAAACGGGGTGGGGCTCCCGGGAGTTCGCCGAGAGCTGGAAGAAGCAGGCCGAAACACGCAACCGCATGATGGCGGCCGCGACGGAGCGGATGTTCACCGAGGCCCGCGTCGTCTCGGGCGCCCGCGTCCTCGACCTCGGCACCGGCACCGGCGACACCGCCCTCTTCGCCGCCGAGCGCGTCGGACCGTCGGGCTCGGTCACCGCCACCGACGCCTCGCCCTCCATGGTCGAGGCCGCCGCCGCCGCCGTCCGCGCCGTCGGCGCCAAGAACGTCACCGTCCGGGCCATGGACGCCACCCAGATGGACCTGCCCGCCAGCTCGTTCGACGCCGTCATCGCGCGCCACGTGCTCATGTTCCTCGACATCCCCCGCGCCGTCGCCGAGGTCCGCCGCGTCCTTCGCCCCGGCGGCCGCCTCGCCGCCACCGTGTGGGGACCCCTCGCGCAGAACCCCTTCCACCGCATCGTCATCGACGCCGCCTCCCGCCGCGCAAAAGCCGGCTGGGGCGAGTCGGTGCCCGAGGTCGTCCGGGCCTTCTCGGTCCCCGATCCCGAAGCGTGGCGACGGGCGCTCGTCGCCGCGCGGTTCGACCTCGTCGTCGTCGAGTCGCTGCCCGTGGAGAGGCGGTTCGAGTCGGCGATGGAGGCGCTCGAGTCGGTGCGCGCGTCGCCCATCCTGTCGGGGGCGCTGGGGGTGCTTCCGGAGGCGGAGCGCGCCAGCGCGTGGATGGAGATCGAGTCGGCGTGCCGGGGGTTCGAGACGACCTCGCCGGGGGCGGGGGGCGTGGCGGGGCTGGCGGGCGGAGCGGGAGGGACGGGAGGATGAGGGTGCGTCTTCCCCGGGCAGATGCTGATCGTCGCGGGCGAGAAGCCGGCCGGCGGTTGACAGCGGGAGCGGTGAAAGCTAGGTCTTTCCGCCCCTTCAGGCGCGTAGCTCAGTGGTAGAGCACTACCTTGACACGGTAGGGGTCGGAGGTTCGAAACCTCTCGCGCCTACAAGGAACCCCTAGATAGATAGGGGTTCCAGGCATCGTCCAGCAGGCGGGCCTCTCGCTCTCGGGCTTGCTCCACTACCTGCCCTACCACTAGGGCGGAGGCCCTGACGTGAACGCCGACGAGATCGCCGTCTAGAACCGGGCCGCGATGCTCTCTGGCGGGTCGTCGCCTCGGGAGGGAGACATCGCGCTCAGCGCCCTCCTCCGCGTCCGCGGGTTCGTCATGAACGGGGGGCGTGTTCCCTGCTCTGGAAGTCGTCGCGGAAGACGAGCGCGTTCGCTCCGCCGCC
>DATBQU010000357.1:0-11159 GCA_036560665.1 Polyangiaceae bacterium | reverse complement strand
CTGGTGCTCTTCCAGGCGTCGCTCATCGCCAGCGGCAACCTGTCCTTCCTCAACTGGCTGACCATCGTGCCGGCGCTGGCGTGCGTCGACGACACGCTGTGGGTGCGCCTGCTGCGCTTCCTGCCGGGCGCGAGGCGGGCGGCGCTGCTCGAGCGCTTCGCCGGACTGACGGCGTCGAGGCTCCAGCGACGCGTGCCGCAGGTGCTGGGCGTCGTGGTGGCGCTCCTCAGCGTGGCACCGGTGATGAACCTCGCCTCGTGCGAGCAGCGGATGAACACCAGCTTCGACCCGCTGGACCTGGTCAACACCTACGGCGCCTTCGGGAGCGTCGACCGCGAGCGCTACGAGGTGATCCTGGAGGGGACGCGCGAGGAGGCGCCGGACGCGTCGGCGCGCTGGGAAGAGTACGAGCTGCCGTGCATGCCCGGCGACGTCCGGCGGCGGCCGTGCCTGGTGACGCCGTACCACTACCGGCTCGACTGGCAGATGTGGTTCGTGGGCAACGACGCGGCGCGGGAGGAGCCGATCGAGCAGGAGCCGTGGCTGGTGCACCTGGTGTGGCAGCTGCTGTCCGGCGATCCGTCGCCTCGCTCTCTGCTCGCGCGCGACCCGTTCCAGGGCGCTCCGCCGCGCTGGATACGTGCCGGGCTCTGGCGCTACCGATTCACCGCCTCGCGGGCGGCCGGCGCGTGGTGGGAGCGCGAGCGCGTCGGCGAGTACCTGCCCCCCGTGTCGCTCGAGACCGAGCCGCTGCGCGAGTACATCGAGCGTTTCGGGTGGTAACCTGAGTGGCATCAACCGTAGAGGAGGAGTGGCCGAGTGGTCGAAGGCAGCTGATTTGAAATCAGCCGTGGGGCAACCCACCGGGGGTTCGAATCCCTCCTCCTCCGCCCTTGTCGCGGCGCTGGTCGTCGGCGTCGCCGGGGCCGCCTGCGGTGCGCCGGCTCGCAAGGTGGTCGCCGGCAACGGGCGGACGGCCACCGGCTGCTTCGAGGAGCAGGTGCGCATCGACCGCTTCTGCGTCGACCGGTACGAGGACTTCGTGGTCGAGATCGACGCGCAGGGCCACGAGCGGCCGCACTCGCCCTTCGACGTGGTCGGCGACCTCGCGGTGCGCGCGAAGGTGGCGCCGCACGTCTTCCCGCAGGCGTACATCTCGCAGGTGCAGGCCACGGCGGCGTGCGCCCGTGCGGGCAAGCGTCTCTGCAAGCCGGAGGAGTACATCCGCGCTTGCCGCGGTCCGGACAAGGCCAACTTCTATCCGTACGGCGGGGAGACTCACAAGAAGGGCATCTGCAACGAGGGCAAGGGCAGCTTCGTCGCCGCCGCCTTCGGGCAGGACTTCATGAAGCTCACCTACGAGAACTTCAACGACCCCAAGCTGAACCAGATGCCGGGGGGCCTGGCGAGGACCGGCGAGTTCGCGCAGTGCGTCTCGCCGGACGGCCTCTTCGACATGGTGGGCAACCTGCACGAGTGGGTGGACGAAGGGCCGGACGCCAACGGCCACGGTCGCTTCCGCGGAGGCTGGTACGGCGACGCGGAGCTCAACATGCCCGGCTGCCTTTACGTCACCAGCAAGCACGAGCCGACGTACCACGACTACTCGACCGGCTTCCGCTGCTGCGCGGACGCGGTGGACCGGTAGCCGACAGGAATCCCACCACGGCGCGCGCCACCTCGGGGTGGAACAGGATGGACAGGTGCGCCAGGTGCGGAACCTCGTGGTCGCGACCGCCGCGCGCGGCGAGCCTCGACGTGCGCGGCGGATGCACGACGTTGTCGTGCGACGAGTAGATGCTGAGGCACGTCGGCGGGACCGCACGCAGGACGCGCTCGCGCAGGAAGTCCCCACCCTCGCGCATCTCCGGTCCGCACGCGCCGACGATGGGCCCGCGCCACGCCACGCCGGCGTGGGGGCTGGCGATCGTCACCAGGCGCCGCACCCGGTCCAGCCCCGCCTCGTGCATGTAGTCGAGCGCCACCAGACCGCCCAGCGAGTGGGCGACCAGGTCGACCCGGTCGGCCCCCGTCTCGCGCCGCACCTCTTCGACGAACCGCGCGAGGCGCCGGGCGTTGCCGTGGATGCGCGCGAACCAGGGATAGTTGAAGCCGTAGACGGGGCCGAGGCCGGATCGGGAGAGCGCGCGCGCGATGGCCAGGAAGTCGACGCGGTTCTGCGTGTACCCGTGGATGACCACGATGGGCGTGCCGCTGCCGCGCGCGAGGCGCCTGCCGAGGACGTAGAACAGCGGCAGCAGCGGCTGCGTCAGCGCCGCCCAGGCCACCTCGCGCAGCGCCTCGCGCAGGTGCAGCCGGGTCGGCCGGCGCTCGACGTGGCGGCGCATGAGGGCGAACGAGGCTGCCACGTAGACCAGGATGCCGATGGCGAGCGGCAATACGGCCAGGACCATGCCGAAGGCGATGACGTCACCGGTGGGCATCCGCCGGCGGAATGTAGCGCTGCGATCTGGCGCTCGCCCCCGCTTTTTGGCAAACACGGGCCGTGACCCCGGTCGGCCGCCGTCCCGCATGCTTCCTGATCGCGACGGCGCTCGGGCTGGCGGCTTGCCACCACGACACCCCTCGCCCCGACGAAGAGGGGGGACTGGCGCTGCCCGCTGCGTCCATCGCCGCGCCGCCGCCACCGCCACCGCCACCCGACGACGCGCCGAAGCTCGGCATCACGGCCATGCAGGTGTGGGTGCACGAGTCGGCGAGCGCCGGCTCGCGCAAGCTGGGTTACCTGCGCCTGGGCGCGGTCGTGGCCCGCGGCGACCGGCCGGCCGGGACCGACGGCTGCCCGGGCGGCTGGTACTCCATCTATCCGCGCGGCTTCGTCTGCACCGGCGACGAGGCCACGCTCGACGCCGCCGCCCCCATCGTCCGCGCCGCCGCTGTCCGGCCCGACCTGTCGAAGCCGATGCCGTACCACTACGGCTTCGTACGCGCCGTCGCGCCCCTGTACCTCAAGGTGCCCAGCAAGGACGAGCAGCTCGCCAGTGAGTTCGCCCTCGAGAAGCACCTGGCGTGGTGGGCCAAGGAAGGGCTGGCCGCCAACGCCGTCACCCTCGGCGCCAACGACCTGGCGCTCGATCCCGGAGGCGCCGCCATCGACGGGGCGCCGCTGCCGAACGGGGCGAAGCGGTCCACGGACCTCACGCAGGGGCAGCTCTTCGGCGGCAGCGGCGACGCCGACCCGGTGCCGTTCTGGCTGGCGGGGGGCCGCCAGGTCCCCAACGTCAGCGGGTTCAGGGTCCCCGGCTACGCGGTCTTCGCCAACCGCGTGCGCCGGCACACCGGGCTCGCCTTCCTCGGCAGCTTCCCCACCGGGGACGACTCGTTCGACCGCCGCTTCGCGGTGACGACCGACCTCATGCTCGTGCCGGCCACCAAGGTGAAGCCCGACGAGGCATCCCCCTTCCACGGAATGGCCATCCACGCCGTCGACGAGCTGCCGTTCGCGTGGGTGCGCACCAAGGAGGCGCACGTCTACCGGATCGACGGCGACAAGGCGGACAGGACCGACGAGGCGTATGACCGCCGCACGCTGCACAAGCTCTCCGGCAAGGCGCGCAAGCTCGGCGACATCACCTACCGCGAGACCGCGGACGGCAAGTGGCTGCGCGGGACCGAGGTCGGCGCCGCGCTGGTGCCGACCGACTGGCCCAAGGCCGCGAGCGACGGCGAGAAGTGGATCGACATCTCGATCGAGAACCAGGTGCTCATGGCGTGGCAGGGCAAGACGCCCCTCTACGCCACGCTGGTGTCGACCGGTCAGGACGGGATGGGCGACCCGCTGACGAGCAAGTCGACCATCCGCGGCACCTTCCGCATCCGCGACAAGCACGTGACCACGACCATGGACTCCAACGGTCGAAGCGCCGAGGGCGGTGGGCCGGCGCCCGGTGCGGGCAGCGAGCCCGACCGCGACCCCAACGAGGGCAAGACCATCCGCCGCGGGCAAGGGACGTTCGAGCTGCGCGACGTGCCGTGGGTTCAGTACTTCGCCGCCGGTTTCGCGCTCCACACCGCGTACTGGCACGACGTCTTCGGCATCGCGCGCAGCCACGGCTGCGTGAACCTGTCGCCCATCGACGGCCACTGGCTCTTCGGCTGGACCGATCCGCCCATTCCGCAGGGGTGGCACGGCGTGGAGGCCGGGCCCGACACCGCGCCCGGGACGACCGTCGTCGTCCACCGCTAGGGGAGGTCGCCGCTCAGAGGTAGACGCGCAGGCCGGCGCCGAGCAGGAGGCCGCTCGCGATGTTCGGGTTGGTCGGCAGCTTGCTGGCGGTCGCGTCGTAGCCGCAGCCGCCCACCTCCATGAAGTAGGTCACCGGCCCGCTCAGCGCGCCGCTCATGAAGGCCAGCTCCACGCCGAAGCCGCCCACGCCGCCGAAGGCGACGCCCTGGTTGCTGAGCGAGCGCGGGAGCAGCAGCGCCGCGGTACCGCCGAAGCCGTACGGACGCACGGGGATGCCGAGCTGGAAGGTGGGGCCGACCTCGACCACCAGACGCCCGTGGCCGAGCATGTCCCATTCTTCGTTGCCGTTCGAGGCGACGCCGTGGGGGTACCAGGCGACGCCGCCGCCCAGCGTCAGGCGGAACCACCGCCAGAGCTCCGGCGTGCTCACCGTGGCGCCGATCCCGAAGTCGTCCTGGAAGCGGCGAAGGTCCATGCCGAGGGACGCGCCGGCCTTGGACGCGTCGTACCGCGGCGTGGTGTGCTCTGCGGGCGGGGTCGGGGGCGTCGCGGCGAGGTCGTCCGCGCGGGCGGCCGAGGGCAGGAGGGCGGTGGCGGCGAGCAGCGTGGGGACGAGGAGCGAGCGCTTCATGGGAAGATCCTCCAGGCGAGCGGCCTCCGAGCAAGGGGTGTTCCTGCGGGCGGATGTGCGGCGATCGCGCGCAGGTGGGGTGCACCGTGCCCGGGCATTCACGGTGCGGTCGTGAACCAGCCGCGGTCCGGCGTCGTGCTAGACGAGGCGCGTGCCCGCCCGACTCACCGAGGCCACGCTGCGCGAGCCCCTACGCCGGGCGCTCGCTTCGCGGGCGCCTCGCCGGCTCCCGCCGGGGCTGACGCGGGCGGCCGCGGTGCTCATTCCGCTCTTCGAGCGCGACGGCGACGTGCACGTGTGGCTGGTGCGCCGGCCCACGTCGATGCGAAGCCATGCCGGTCAGGTGGCGTTCCCCGGCGGCAAGAAGGACGAGAGCGACGACTCGCTGCTGGCCACCGCGCTGCGCGAGACGGAGGAAGAGCTGGGGATCGCGCGTGGCGCGGTCGACGTCCTCGGGCCGCTCGACGATCTGCTCACCATCACTGCTTTCACCATCTCGCCCTGGGTCGGCTGGCTGGCTCCGGGCGCCGAGGTGCGCCCCAACCCCGACGAGGTGGCGCGCGCCTTCGCCGTGCCCCTGCGCGCGTTCCTGGAGCCGCCGGGCGGGGTGTTGCCGTGGCGCGGCTGGACGGTGGACGGGGAGCTGGTGTGGGGCGCGACCGCCGCGATGGTGCGCGGCTTCGTCGCCATCCTGCGAGAGCTCGGCGTCGATCAGTAGGGGTTGTCGTCGGCCGGCTTGGGCGGCTTCGGGGGCTTCGGCGGCTTGGGCGCGGCCGTCGCGGTGGCGGCGGACGTGTCCGTCGCCGTCGGCACCGCCGTCGCCGTGGGCTTCGGCGTGGGCACCGGGATCGCGGTGGCCGTTGCCACCACCGTCGCCGTCGGCTTCGGCACGGGAATGGCGGCGCTGGCGCTCGCCGACGGCGTGGCGCTCGCGGAGGCGCTGGCCGACGCGCCTGCGGAGGCGGTCGCCGAGGCCGAGGGCGCGGCGCTCGCGGTCGCTGCCGTCGTCGTGGCGGGGGCTGTCGCCGTCGGCGCGGAACCAGTCACCGTGGGCTGCGCGGTGGGCACCTCGCCGCCGCCGAAGAGCTTGTCGCGGTACATGATGGCCCCGCCCGCGACGGCGGCGACGATCACGAACAGCAGGATGAACGCCCCGCCGCCGCCCTTCTTGGCCGTCTGCCCCTGCGCCATCGCCGGCGGGCCCGACTTGGCCGTGGGCGACTCGCGCGCCGTGCGCGGCGGCTCGGACTGCATCCGCTTGGGCGGCGCGGGCGCCATCTCGGCGACCATGGCACGCGCCTTCGCCGCCTCGTCCGCCTCCCTGGCCTTCACCTGCGGCGCGGCCTCCGTGGCCGGCCCTTTCACCTCGACCGGCGGCAGCGACGGCTTCTTCTCGTCGTGCGCCGGCGCAGTCGCCGGCGTCGAGGACTTCGCAGCCGCGGGCTCGGAGGGGCCTGACCCCGAGAAGAGCGGGTTGGTCCCGACCTCCTCCATCGAGCCCCCCGCCTCGCGCAGCGCCTCTTCGAGGAGCTCCGCGGCCTGCTTCATCACGGTCTGCTCCTGCTTGGGCGGCATGTCCGCCTCGGCGTTCGTCGCCGGGAACATGCCGGCGCCGCCCGCGGGGCGCGGGGGCGCGCTGGCCGGTGAAGCCGCAGGAGCGGGGGACGAGGCCGTCGTCGCGGGGGGAGGGACCGCCGGGGTCGCGGCGCCCGCGGGCGGCGGCGCCGAACCGGTCGGCAGCCCCAGACCCATCATGGTGGCCTTGCGCGCGGACATGCCGGCGGGAACGGCCGGCACCCCGGGCAGGCCCGCCGGAGCCAGCTTCGCCGGGGGGGCCTCGGCGCTCGCGTGCGCCATCTCGACCTCGGACTCGTAGGCCTTGCCTGCGTCGTTCTTGGTGTTCACCAGCTTGTCGATGACCGTCTTGGACGGCTCGTCGATCTTGATGAACTTGACGCCCATGCCGGCCGGGCGCTCGCCGTTCGAGGTCCCCGCCTCGCGCTTCCACACCACGCGCCCCACGCCCGCGATGACCGCCTGGTCGCTCGCGAGCCGGATCTCGAACTTGAGGAGCGTGCCGGGGGGGAACGGGTTGGCGGTCTTGATGTAGATGCCGCCCCGACTCACGTCGTGCGCGTGGTTCTCGATGAACTCGTCGACGGTGGCGCTCTTGTAGCGAACGTTGAGGCTGACGATCTTCACGCGGCGATCTTTGCGGGTGTCCTGGGTCATCGCGCGTCGTCTCCCGGGCGAAAGAAGCATCTGATGGTAACCCGCCCCGCAGCGAAATAGCCAAACGAACGCGCGCGGGCCCCGTCGAGCCCCGTGTGCAGGCCGTGATAGAGTGGCCCTTGCCTTGTCAGCGCTGGCCTCGATGGGGTCCGATCCTGGCGGGCGCGGTCGGGCGGCCCGGTCGCGCTCGGGTCCGTTCCGCGCCCACGCGCGGCGTGCCGTCCGTCTGCGCGCCCTCGTGACGCACGTCCAGGCGGGCTGGCAGCGGTACGCGCCGGTCGAGAACCTCGGCCTCGGAGGAGCGCGGGTGCTGGTCGACGAGCGCCTGGCGCCGGGCGATGCGGTGACGCTCTCCTTCACCGCGCCCACGCTGTGGGACCCGCTGGTCCTGCGCGCCCGCGTCGCCTGGCTGGTGGCGGGAGAGCCGCCCTACCGCGCCGGCCTCGCCTTCGAGCACAAGAACGCCGACGCGGTCTTCGCGCTCTACGAGCTCATCGTCACCCTCGGGTACGAGTAGCGTTCATCGGGCCGCGTCCTGGCGCGCCTCGAGGCGCTCGGCCAGATCCATCACCGCGTCCTCGCTCCCCGGGGGCCCCAGGATCTGGAGGCTCCGCGGCAGCGTCGTCCCCTCGAAGCACCCGAAGGGCAGCGCGATCGCGGTCGCGTCGGTGAGGTTGCCGAGCTTGGTGAAGGCCAGCACCGTCCAGTCGAGCGCGGCGCGCCCGTGGCGCGGGGGCAGGCTGGTCGTGGTCGGCGCCACGATGAGCGTGCCGCTGTTCCACACCGCCTCGACGCGCGCCCGGAGGTCGTCGAGCTCGGCCTCCCAGCGCGTCTTGTCGCGATAGATGGTCGCCTGGCCGAGCGCCAGCAGCGCCAGGAGCGCTCCGCTCGTGGGGTGCACGCGCTTGTCGAGACGGCCTGCCGTCACCAGGCCGAGGAGCACGGCGCTCAGCCCCTCGCGGAAGTCGAGCTCGCCCGTCGACGAGAACTCGTCGAAGTGCGACGAGACATACGCGTTGTAGAGGTTGTTGACCTTGCGCGGGGGCGGCAGGGCGCCGTCGGGGGCGTGCCTCACGCCCGCGCGCTCGAGCGCCCGCCCGGCGTCGGCCACGAACGTCGGCCAGCGGCCGGTGCAGGCGCGGTCAGGCGCGTAGAGCACCACCTCGTCCGTCTTCATGCGGACCTCGGGGAACGGCTGGCGCAGCGGCCTCAGCGCGCGGAGCAGCACGCGGCACTCGGCCACCGTCGGCGCGATCGGCCCCATGCCCACCCACGACCAGAAATGCTTCGTCAGCCGCGGGAAGTGCTGCTCGTTCACCGGCCAGGGCTGGCTCGACAGCCGTAACCCGGTGACTCCGCAGAACCCCGCCGGGATGCGGATCGAGCCGCCGAAGTCGGTGCCCCAGTCGAAGGCCGACATGCCGCTCGCCACCGCGCACGCCGCGCCGCCCGAGCTGCCGCCGGCCGAGCGGGACTCGTCGTGCGGGTTGCGCGTCGCGCCCACCAGGTGATTGAAGCTCTCCCACGCCAGCGCCAGGTCCGAGCAGTTGCTCTTGCCGAGCAGGACCGCGCCCGAGCGCTGCAGCGCCTGGTAGACGGGCGCGGCCTCGGTCGGCACGCGCGCGCGGTGGCGCCACGAACCCCCCGTGGTCGGCATCCCCGGCGTGTCCCAGGTGTCCTTCAGCGTGTAGGGCACGCCCGCCAGGGGCGCGCCGGCCGCCTCCGGATCGCGCAGCGGCTCCGGGAGCACGTGCACGAGCGCGCGCAGCCGGTCGTTCTTCTCCCGGATGACGCGCCGGCAGTCCTCGATGCGCAGGTCGAAGAGCATGCGCGTCGCTCAGCGCCGCCTGGTGCGCCCGCCCACCAGCGGGTAGTCGATGGTGGTGCCCAGCATCTTGCGGCGCTTGTCGACCTCGCGCTGCAGCGTGACCAGCGCCCCCGCGCGTTCGTCGTAGAGGCGGCGCGGCTTGCGCTTCATCTTCGGGTCGCTCAAGAGGGCGTACGTCACCCACGGGAAGACCGCCGTCACGTCCGCGTGCACGTAGACGCTGCCCGTCTCCACGCTCTGCGCCGACACCTTGCCCCAGGTGTGCCCCTCGCCCGCCGGGCACGAGCTCAGCGCGCCGTTGTCGACCGGGTCGACGCAGAACTGCACGTCGATGTCGAACCCGTGCGTCGGCACTCCGAGGATCTGGTCGAGCAGCGGCTCGCCCTGCAGCGTGTAGTTCTTGGGTACGCCCCCGCCCAGGATCCACACCGCCATCTTCTTCTTCAGGGTGGCGAAGCAGTGGTGCTGCATCGCGCCCATCTCGAAGACGTCCTCGCACACGTCGATGTCGAGCTTGAACGCCTCGCCCAGCAGGCGCTTGAGCTTGACCACGTTGAGGAAGATCGACCCGTCCTGCACGGCTCCCACGAAGATGGGCACGCCCAGGCGCCACGCCGTCGACAGCAGCGACGGCTCCTTCACGCCGAGCGCCTTCTCGATCTCCGCCAGCCGCGCGCCGAGGAGGTAGTGCAGCTCCGGCGTCGTCATCCGCTTCTGGAACTCCGACCCGCGCAGCAGCGCCGAGAAGAGCCGGTCGGTCTCGAGCAGCGTCTCCTCCCAGAAGCCCAGATCGTAGATGCGGATGATGCGCGCCAGGCGATACTGCAGGTCGCCGGCGCTGGGGTCGATCTCGCGGATGCGGTGGCCGATGATGCGGTGGGCGTCGTGGTAGAGGTTCGCGCCCGTCGTCGTGATGCAGTCGATGAGGCCGCGCTCGAGCAGCGGGATGAGGCACGACTGGTGGAGCCCGGCCGGCGTCATGGCGCCGCTGAACGTGAGGAACGTGCACGTGTCCTCGCGCGAGCTGCGCTGCATCAGCTCGAACGCCGTGCGCTCCTGCCGGCCGACGTAGGCCGGGAACATGTTCTTGAGGATGTCGACCGGCCGCTCCTTGCCCGTGATGCCGACGGGGTGGACGGTGCGGGATTTCTCGAAGTCTTTGCGCAGGCCGCGCTTGCTGGGGGCTGCCGCGGTGGGGGCGCCGGGAGGGGTGGACATGGGCCTGCTGTTTCGCAGGAGGGGGGCGACGGGTCAAGCGTGGGCCCGTCAGTCGGTCGCTGCGTCCCCGGCCGCGTCGCTTGCGTCCTCGCCTGCATCCGTGCCGCCCGCATCGACCTCTCCCCCTTCGCACGCGCCCACCGCCTCCGTCGGCGTGAGCGCGTAGCCCGTGGGGTAGCAGAGGAACCTGTGCGTCTGGCCGTCGCAGCCGCACGTCACCTGCGTCGCGCAGCCGCTGCCCGCGTCGTCCACGCCGAGGGCGAAGATGCAGGTGCCCTTGGCGGAGCAGCCGTCGGCGATGGGGTAGGCGCAGTCGAGGCCCGCGGCGCAGTCGGCGCTCGTGGTGCAGGGGGCGCCGGTCTCGGGGTGGGTGTACGGGGTGCCGGTGTCCTGCGTGGTGCCGCCGCCGTCGTCGGTCGCGCCGCACGAGCTGCTCGCGTCGCACGTGGGGCCCATCAGGTTGCCGACGATGGGGGTGCTCGTCGTGTTGCCGCAGCCGGCGTACGAGACGGTGGCGACTCCGATCGAGGCGACGAGGAGCTTCTTCGAGATCAGGGCGCGGGCCATGGCGCGAAGGTAGCGCCTTTCGTGCCAGGGGCGGAGGCGGTCGAGCGGGCGAGCTTCGGCGCGGCAGGCGAGCGCCCGCTGCGCCATCCGCGACATTCGGATCAGGGGTTGGAGGGCTAGTCGGTCGTGGCGTCGGCCTCCGCGTCAGTGTCCCCATCTGCGTCCGTGGCCGCTTCCGTTGCAGCGTCCGCGCCCGCGTTCGCGTCTGCGCCCGCGCCCGCGTCCACGTCTGCCTCCGCGCCCGCGTCCGGGAGCCCGAGGACAGCCGCGTCGGTCGAGAAGCCGATCCCGCCGCTGCTGCTGCTGCCCCCGCCGCCACAGCCCGCATCCTCGAAGCTGCACTGCGGCACCATGAAGTTGCCGACGAAGTGCCGGTTGTCGCACGCGGAGTACGCGGCGGCCGCGACGCCGAGGGACGCGGCGAGGAGTTTCCTTGGAGCGAGCGTGCGGCGCATGGCGCGGGAAGTAAGCACCTT
>DATBQU010000356.1:0-5202 GCA_036560665.1 Polyangiaceae bacterium | reverse complement strand
ACAGGGCAGGCAAGGGCCGCGAGCTCCGGACGGCAGTCGAGCAGTTCGCCACCGGAACCGGGGTCTACGGGCCGCTGTTCGCCGGGGCCGGGCCGATGGATGACGGCTCGGTGCAGGGCGAGCGCGTCGCTCGGAACGTCGCCGCCCTGGCGGGAGAAGACGACGCCGACGCCTGGCTGACTCAGCAGCTCTTCGAGTACGCGGGCTTCGCACTTTTCCATGCGGGGTCTCTGCTCCCCCGCGGCGACGAGGTGGCCCTCAACGCCCGCGTCGCCGATATGCTCAAGCCATTGCGACAGCAACCGGACGGGGGGCCTCCGCCATCGCGGCGATCCCCGGACAGCGCACCCGCCTCGCGCAGGGAACAGATGGAGCCCCGATGAACGACACGACCGAGACCCAGGCCAAGCCCCGCAAGGAAGAGATCCTCGACGTCGCCACCCGCCTCTTCGCGGAGCGCGGCTACGAGGGGACGAGCATGAACGACGTGGCGGAGCGCGTCGGGATGCGGAAGGCCTCGCTCTTCTACCATTTCGCGACGAAGGACGCGCTCTACGAGGCGGTGCTCGATCGGCTGGTCGCCACCTTGCGTGACGCGCTGGAGGCCATCTACGCGAGCACCGGTTCGTACGCGGAGCGGATCCAGGCGGTCACCGACACGGTGGTGAACGTGCTCGGTACGCACCCGTTCGCGGCGCGGCTGCTGCTGCGGGAGGCGATGGACTGGGGTCCGGTCATCCAGGGCAAGCTCGGCGATCACATCATCGAGGTCCTCGAGGCGGGCGCCGCCTTCGTGCGCGCCGGGCAGGCGGACGGGGCGTTCGTCGAGGGCGATCCCAAGCAGATTGTGATCTCGGCCATCGGCATTCACTTCCTGCCGTTCGCGCTGGGGCAGCTGGTCGAGCGCTACACCGGGTCGAACGTCTTCGAGCCACGGTTCGTCGAGGCCCGACGGGTGGCGGTGCGAGCGCAGGCGCTCGACCTGCACCTCAAGCGCTAGGCCCGTCCCCGCCATCGAAGGTCCCGTGGCGACCGGCGCCGCCGGCGAACCGCGCCGCACCGGCCAGCGTCTCGCCGGACTGGATGGTCTCCACGCCGAGCGCGAATTCGCGGGCGATGGCGTCGTCCAGGGGCATGCTCCACTGCTCGAGCGCGCTGCGGCGGTCCGAGCGCATGCAGCGCTGCGGGAAGCGGGCGATGCCGGCGGCCAGCGTCTCGGCCTCCTCGCGCGCGCGCCCGTCGGGCACGACGCGGTTGGCCAGTCCCCACTCCAGCGCCTCGCGGGCGCCCACGGGCCGGCCGGTGAGGATCATGTCGAGCGCGCGCGACGCGCCGATGAGGCGCGGCAAGCGGATGGTGCCGCCGTCGATGAGCGGGACGCCCCAGCGCCGGCAGAAGACGCCGAGCACGGCGCTCTCCTCGACCACACGAAGATCGCACCACAGGGCCAGCTCCAGGCCGCCGGCCACGGCGTGGCCCGCGACGGCGGCGACGACCGGCTTGGTCAGCGCCATCCGTGTCGGCCCCATGGGGCCGGGGCCGGTGGGCTCGACCCGGTTCGACCGGCCTTCGGAGAGGGCGCGCAGGTCCGCTCCGGCGCAGAACGTCCCTCCCTCGCCCCACAGGACCGCGACGTAGGCGGAGTCGTCGCGCTCGAACGCCTCGAAGGCGGCGAAGAGGGCGTCGGCGGTGTCGCGATCGACCGCGTTGCGCCGCTCGGGGCGGCAGAGGACGACGGTGGTGACGGCGCCGGACTTGTCGAT
Organism: Polyangiaceae bacterium; assembly: GCA_036560665.1. Lineage (GTDB taxonomy): Bacteria > Myxococcota_A > Polyangia > Polyangiales > Polyangiaceae > Palsa-1150. The sequence continues at coordinate 3,439 of DATBQU010000356.1, read as the reverse complement.
GCGGACGGTCATGCGCGGAGCCTAGTCCACCTTCGCCAGGCCCCCCTAGCGCGGTTCCAGGCGCGGCAGCACGATGCCCCGCGTCTCCGGCAGCACCCAGACCCAGGACGCCGTCGCCAGCGCCAGGACGAGCGGCACGCTCAGGCCGCCGGCCAGCCCGGCGCGCGTGACCGCGGCGTGCACCAGGATGGGCGCGAGCAGCTGCGCCGCGCGCGCCAGGTTGTAGGTCGTCCCCATGGCCGCGCTGCGCACCTCGGTGGGGAAGAGCTCGGCCAGGAGCGCGCCGAAGCCGGCGGTGCAGCCCGAGCCGAAGCCGAGCGAGAGCATCGCCGCCCAGAAGAGGGCAGGGTGCGCGGCGAGCGTGTGCCAGGCGAAGGCCAGCGGCGCGAGGGCGCACGCGGTGAGCAGCGAGAAGGCGGCGAACGCCGGGCGGCGCCCGATCCGGTCGGACACCACGCCGAAGGTCATCATCCCCGCGAGCTGTCCGCTCTGCGCGGTGAGCATCCACGTCAGCGAGCGCGCCACGTCCTGGTGCATGTCGTGGAGCAGGAACGTCGGCAGCCACGTGTAGCAGGTCCAGTACGTCCCCAGCTTGAACACGCCGAGGAGCCAGGCCGCCGCCAGGCGCCGTCCGACGCCGGCGCGGGCGAGCGCCCCGAGGCTCGTGCCGTGGCGCTGCGTCGCGGGCTCGTCCGGCAGGTGGACGGAGCGGCGCGCGGCCAGGGCGACGAGGGCGGTGGCGCTGGAGCCGACGAGCACCCATCGCCAGCCGACCTGCGGCAGCACGAGGTACCCGATCAGCGCCGCGAGAGCCACGCCCAGCGGCTCGCCCGATTGCAGGGCCGCCGACCAGCGGCCGCGCCGCGCCGGCGCCACGGACTCGGCGAGCATGCCGTGGCCGATCGCCCACTCGCCGCCGACGCCGAGCCCGACGATGGCGCGGCCGGCGACGAAGGCCCACGCGTTCGGCGCGAGGCCGCAGGCGAGCGAGCCGGCCGAGTAGACGAGCACGGTCCAGGCGAGCATGGTCCGCTTGCCGAGCCGGTCGGCCAGCGCGCCGGCGACGATCCCGCCCAGGCCCGACGAGCCGAGCGCCACTCCCAGCAGCCAGGCCTTCCCGCTGCCGGAGAGCCCGAGATCGTGCGCCACCGGGTCCATGAGGAACCCGAGGAGCACCAGATCGTAGAAGTCGAAGGTCCAGCCGAGAAGCGCGAAGAGGTAGATGCGGGCGACCGAGGCACCCGGACGGCCCGCGGTGGGGGCCTCGCTCATCGCGCGCCGCGCTGCCGCACGACCTCGTAGAGGGCGATGGCCACGGCCACCGACGCGTTGAGCGAGCCGATGGGCCCCGGCATGGGGAGGCTGGCCAGCGCGTCGCACGAGCGCTTGACGGTCTTGCGCAGCCCCTTGCCCTCGGCGCCGACGACGAGCACGACCGGCCCCTCGAGATCGACCCGGTCGATGGTCTGCTCCCCGGTCATGTCCAGCCCCACCACCGTCGCCCCGCGGGCGCGCAGGTCGTCGAGCGCGGGGGGCAGGGACGTCACGCGGCAGAGCGTCGCGTGCTCGACCGCCCCGGCGGAGGCGCGGAAGGTCGCCGCCGACAGCGGCGCCGAGCGGTGCTCCGGCCACACGACGGCCGTCGCGCCCATGGCGACGGCGGAGCGGATCACGGCGCCGAAGTTCTGCGGGTCCTGCACCTCGTCCAGGGCGACCACCAGGGTGTGCTCGTCGACCGCCACGTCGTCGAGCGAGCCGATGGGCAGGCCCGGCGCGAAGGCGATGGTGCCCTGGTGACGCACGCCGCGCGCGAGGCGGTCGAGCTCCCCGCGGGCGAGGCGCTCGACGCGGGCCCCGTGATCGCGGGCGAAGCGGGCGAGCGCCTCGAGCTGCGGCGAGGGCTCGCGCCCCTCGACCTCGACCAGCACGCGCTCGAGCTCCGCGCCGTGGGCGCGGATGGCCTCCCGCACCGGCTGGAGGCCGCACACGATGCGCGAGCCGCTCAACGGCGACCTCGCGCCTCGTCGACCTCTCGCGCGATGGCGTCGGCCGCGGCACGCGGATCCTGCGCGTCGCGGATGGGGCGTCCCACCACCACCCAGCCCGCGCCGGCGGCGACGGCGTCTGCCGCGCTCATGGTCCTCTTCTGATCGTCCCTGCCGGCCGCTCCGGCGGCGCGGACGCCGGGCGTGATGAGCGTCGCCCCCGGTCCGAGGGCCGTGCGCAGGCGCGACGCCTCGTGGGGCGAGCACACGAAGGCGCGGACACCCTCGCCGTAGGCCAGACGGGCGAGCCGCTCCACCTGCGACGCCAGATCCCCGGTCACACCGATGGCCGCCAGGTCGCCCCAGTCGAGCGAGGTGAGCACGGTGACCGCCACGATCTCGAGGTCGGTCCCCTCCCTGCGCGCGCGCTCGACCGCGCGCCGCAGCATCGCCGGGCCGCCGCTGGCGTGCACGGTGAGCATGCGGGCCCCCATCGCCGCCGCGCGGGCGACGGCCCGCTCGACCGTCTCCGGGATGTCGTGGAGCTTGAGGTCGAGGAAGACGGGCCGTCGCACCTCTTCGCCGAGGGCCACGGCGCGGGGGCCCTCGTCGATGAAGAGCTCGAGGCCGACCTTGAGCATTCCGACGGCGTCGCGCGTGGCCAGGGCCAGCGCGCGCGCCTCGGCGAGGGTGGGCAGGTCGAGGGCGAGTACGAGGCGTGAGTCGTTCACGGCGCGCCTTGTGTCGCGCCGCTACGTCATCGCGTCAATGCCTCACAGACAGGAGCAGAGCGGATCGCCCGGCGTGCAGTTGCACGGCTTGCCCGGGGTGGGGGGCTTGGGGGTGCCCCCGCCGCCGCCGCCGCCACCGCCTGCGCGCGGCGGACCGCTGGCGCCCTTCTGCCCGATCTGCGAGTTGAGCGACTGGATCTTCTGCTGCTCCGCGGCGAGCTGCGCCTGGAGCGCCGCGATCTGCTCGGGGTCCTTGGTGTTCTCGAGCTGGGCCTTCAGCCGTGCCTGCTCCTGATCGGCCTTGTCCTTCTCGTCCTGCAACGCGCGAAGCTGCATCTCGGCGGCCTGCGCCTTGTCGTGCGAGGTCTTGAGGGCGATGCCGCCGCCGATGGCGCCGACGAAGAGCAGCAGGCCCAGGCCGACCAGCATCATGGTCAGCCGCTTCTTGTGCTTGTCCTGCCCCATCGCGTGGAGCTGCCGCTCGTGCTCCTGGCGCGCGGCCATCTCGGCCAGGCGCGCCTGCGCCTCGGCCTCCATGCGCGCGCGCTGGACGGCGGCCTCTTGCATCGCGCCCAGCTCGGCCTGGCGTCGCTGCTCCTCGAACATGCGGCGCTGGCGGTCGTCTTCCTCCATGCGCAGGCGGGCTTCTTCTTCCTCTTGCCTGCGACGGGCCTCGTCGAGCCGCCGCTGCTCTTCTTCGCGGGCGCGTCGCTCGGTCTCGAC
>DATBQU010000355.1:0-3098 GCA_036560665.1 Polyangiaceae bacterium | reverse complement strand
ATGCCGCACGTGTGCGGCCACTTCGACTGGCACGCGCCGCGCGACAGGACGTGCACGATGAACTACACGCTCAACTGGATGCGTGACTTCACCACGCACCACCTCGTGCCCGGCAGCCAGAACAAGCGCTCCAACGACTTCTGCGGCCTGCACCTGCGGGAGATCCGCAAGACCGACCTCACGCGCAACGGCGCGCTGGGGTGGGGCTGACGATGGGCGAGCAAGCGACGCCGGACCTTCCGCTGCCCGCCCTGGGGAGGCTCGAAGAGGCGCACGACGCCGAGTACGTGGCGGGATTCCCGGTGCACGTCGCGCTGACGTTGCACGGCGACCCCTTCGTCGAGCTGCGCCGCATCCCGCGGGCCGACTGGCGGGGCGTCCGTTCCGCCGTCGGCGTGAAGCTCGTCGATCCCGCGGCCCCGCCCGACCAGCGGCTGGTGCGCATGGTGGAAGCTGCGCCCATCATCGACGACGAGATCGTCTACCCGCGCGTCGATCTGCCGGCGGCGGGGCAGGTGCGCATGCTGGTGGATCTGAGCGAGCTCCTCGGCGGCGCCGCCGCGCCGCCGGCGGTCGGAGCGTTCGAGGCCACCGTCACCTACGCCGCCGGCCGAAGCCCGGCCATGCGTCGTGGGGTGGACTTCCCCCTGGTGCTGCGCCGGCCGACCTCCCTCGAGGAGCACACGCTGCGCGCCCTCGCTCCGCTGGCCACGGACGGCTGGGGGCCGTGGGCGGAGGAGAAGCCACCCGAGGCGGAGGGCCTCCTGCTGACGCCCCACGTCGACCCGGCCGATCCCCTGCGGCTGCTGCGCGTCATGCGCTTCCTCATGTACGGGCCGACGGAGCTCGCCGACGTGGACCCGGCGATGTTCGACGTGCTGGGGGGGGTCTACGCGCCCGACGCCGAGGCCCTTCGCGCCGAGGTCCTCGCGGCGCGCGGAGATCGCGCCGCGCTCGCCAAGCAGCTCGCGCTCGCCCGCGCCGCCACCCCGGGGCTCGGGCCCTGGCTGGCCTCGATCGAGAGCGGAACGAGCTTCCTCGGGTGGATGAGGGACCAGACGCGCAAGCGAAGACGGCATTCTCCCCGTCCTTGACACCGGCAGGTCGGGGGCGAAAGCATCGTCGCCATGCAACCGCCGCCGCGGGCGGACCCCGGCGCGCTCACCTGGACGTCACCGGCGTGGGTCGCGCGCTCTCCCGACGGCCGCCAGACCGCGGACCTGGTCTCGCTCTCGCAGATGTCGCGCGCCTTCCGGTTCGGCATGCTGCCGCCGGACGTGGAGGTGGCGATCGTCGGCGAGTGGCAGTGGGAGAACATCCGCCTCGTGCTCGCGCGCTACGCCTCGCTGGCGCCGCCCGGCGGGACGGAGCGGGAAGGCCTGCCCGAGCTCGAGCTGACGCTCACGGTGCAGAAGGACGCCATCGCCCACCGGACGCCCATGCAGCCTACGTTGCCGCCCGCACCGCGCTTCGCGTCGGAGTTCCCGCGGCGCTGGCGCGCGTCGTCGCTGCGCGAGGTGTTCGACATCCCGCTCGAGACGCCGCTGCCGCCCCGCCTGGCGACGCTCGTCTACGGGGCGGCGCTGGTCGTCGCGGCGGTGACGTGGCTGACGGCGATCATCGCCGGGATCGCCTCGCTCTTCTCCCGCCTGAATGACGCGAGCGACGCGCGCACGGTCACGCTGGCGGTCCTGGTCGGCGTCGGCTGGGTGCTGGGGGGTGTCCTGCTGGCGGCGGTCATCGTCATCGCGGGTCGCGCCGCGGCCGGCGTCGTGCTGGTGGCTCAGCGGGTCGACGAGAAGCTGAGCGACGAGCGGGGCTCGCGGTGAGGCCGCCCGGCGTGCCGGCGGATCAGGCGTCCTGCTCGCCGCGGACGGCGAGGCTCTTGATGGTCGCCACCAGCTCCTGCGGCTCGACCGGCTTCGACATGTGGACCTGGTAGCCGGCCAGCATCGCGCGCGTGCGGTCCTCCGAGCGGGCGAACGCGGTCAGCGCGATGGCCGGGGTCCGGCCTCCCCCCGTCGAGCCGAGGCGGCGTAGATCGCGGACGAACTCGTAGCCGTCGCACCCCGGCAGCCCGATGTCGCTCACGATCACGTCCGGGCGGTGCGCCTGCACCACCGCCAGGCCCTCCGCCGCCGACTCGGCGGTGAGCACGCTCGCGCCGGCGTCGCAGAGGACGGCCTGCAAGAGCTCCCGCGCGTCCGGCACGTCGTCGATGACGAGCACGCGCGTGCCGGCCAGCGAGATCTCGCTGGCAGGGACGATCAGCTCCTGGCGGTCCGGCGGCTGCGGGCGGACCATCGCGCCGGTCTCGGCGACCACGCGCACGGGAAGTCGGACGTGGAAGGTCGCGCCTCTCCCCTCGCCGGGGCTCTCGGCGGTGATGGTGCCGCCGTGGAGCTCGACCAGCCGCTTGACGATGGACAGCCCGAGCCCGAGGCCACCGTACCTCCGCGTCGTCGACGAGTCCGCCTGCCGGAAGCGCTCGAAGACGTGCGGCAGGAACTCGGGGCTGATGCCCGTGCCCGAGTCGTGCACGGTGATCTCCACGTGCGAGCTGACGCTGGCGACGGTCACGTCGATCGCGCCCCCCTTGGGCGTGAACTTCACGGCGTTGGTGAGCAGGTTCCACACCACCTGCTGCAGGCGGCTGGGATCGCCGAAGACGGGGCCGGCGTCGGGATCGACGGCGCTGCGCAGCGAGAGGGCCTTCGCCTCCACCGAGGGGCGCACCGCCTCGAGCGCAGCCATGATCACCGGACCGAGCTCGATCCGCTGCACGTCGAGGCGAATCTTGCCCGACACGATGCGGTTCATGTCGAGCAGGTCCTCGATGAGCCGCGCCTGCGCGCGCGCGTTCTGCCGGATCGTCTCCAGGCCGTGGCGGAGCTCGGCGGGTGGGTCGGCGCGCGCCAGCAGGATCTCCGACCACCCGAGCACTGCGTTGAGGGGCGTGCGCAGCTCGTGCGACAGCGTGGCCAGGAACTCGTCCTTCATGAGGCTGATGCGTTCGAGCTCGCTGCGCGCCGCCCGCTCCACTTCGAGCAGCTGCGCGCGCTCCTCGGCCGCGCCCCTCGCGCCCTCGTAGAGGCGCG
>DATBQU010000354.1:0-4127 GCA_036560665.1 Polyangiaceae bacterium | reverse complement strand
CTGCGCCAGCGCCAGCAGCGCGGGCCACCCGGGCGGCGTGGTCGTGTCGACCGCCGACAGCGCGCCGGCGCGCCAGTGCCCGGCGCGCTCGACGTAGATGGCCATGTCGGCGGCGACGTAGCGGCCCGGAGGGTGCTCCGACAGGACGAACCACAGCCGCGGCACGAGGGCGGCCAGCCCCACGAACGCGGCGTTGCGACGAGACCCCGTCAGACCACGGCGCCTCAGAGCGCCAGGCACGCCCGGTTGTCCGCGGCGTCCGTGCAGTCGTACGCCATGGCGTTGTACCCCTCGTACCAGAGGCCCGCCTCGCGCCCGGCCTTCGACTCGTTGGGCGCCAGCGTCGCCGAGTGGCAGGCGCCCTTGTCGACCTGGTTGCCGCGCGAGGGGCACCACGTGCAGGCGACCGCGTGCTGGCAATGGTTGACGATCGAGCCGACCACCTCGTTCGTGTTGCGCTGCTGCACGTCGAGCGCGACGCAGGGGCGCATCTCGTGACAGGCGGGCGCGGGGGGCAAGGCGGCCGAGGCGCCGGTCGAGGACGGTCGGGGGCCCGGCGGTGGAAGCGTGGGCACCGGCTGCGGCGGCGCGGGCCTGGGCGGCACCGCCGCCGCGTGCTCGTCCGGATCGGCGCCGAGGGTGCGGGCCTTGGCGCACGCGCGGTCGTCACCCAGCCTGCATGCGCGCCCGAAGAGGCGGCCCGCGTCGCTGCGGCTGCGCGGCTCGACGTCCTGGTAGAGCTCGGCGGTGCGGGTGCAGAGCACGGGACGGGCGTCGGTGCCGTCCACGCCGACCACCATGCCGTCGCAGGCCTTCTCGCCCGTGGCCCGCGCCCGCTGCAGCTCGTCGGGCGGGAGCGCCGGCTGGCCGCGCACGAGCGCCAGGTACTCCTCGCAGCCGCGCGCGTCCTGCAGATCGCACGCCTTGCGCGCGTAGGCCATCGCCTGCCCGGGCTGCTCGTCGGCGATGAGCCGCTGCGCGACCATGCGGCACGCGGCGCCCTGACGGACCAGGTAGGCGTCGTTTCCGTCGGCCACGCCGAGCTTGCAGCGGTCGACCTCCGCCCGGGGGAGGGTGGCGGCGCAGGCGCAGAGCGCGGCCAGCGCGAAGGCCGCGGATACGGCACCGAGCTTCATGGGCCAGCAGCCTACCACCGACAAAACGCGACGCCCCCGCCAGGAGGAGCCGGCGGGGGCGCACAAGCCAGACGAGAAGCGAAGGACTGCTCAGCGCTGCTTGCGCTGGAAGGCGGGGACGTCCCAGTCGTGGTCCAGATTGGGGAACGCGTCCTGGGTGGGGCGCTCGCGCAACACGGGACGCTGCTGCGAGGGGGCCGCGGCCTGGGTGCGCGCCTCGTGGGCGTGCATCGGGCGGCGGCTCGGCACGGCGACGTTCTCCATGACCGGGCGCTGCGACGAGAGCGCGCGGGGCTGCGCCGAGGGAATGGTCTGGGGGACGAGCGTCTGGCGCGCGGCCGGCTGCTCGGCGGCGAGCTCGCGCTCGGCGGAGTCGAAGCCGGTGGCGATGACGGTGACCTTGACGTTCTCGCCCAGGGTCTCGTCGATGCTGGCGCCGAAGATGATGTTCGCGTCCTCGTGCGCCTGCTCCTGCACCAGGCTGGCGGCCTCCTGGATCTCCTTCATCTTGAGATCGGGGCCGCCGACGATGTTGATGAGGACGCCGGTCGCGCCCTCGACGCTGATGTCGTCGAGGAGCGGCGAGGTGACGGCCATCTCCGCCGCCAGGCGCGCGCGGTTCTGGCCCTTGGCGACGCCGGTGCCCATGAGCGCGCGGCCCATGTTGCTCATGACCGTCTTCACGTCGGCGAAGTCGACGTTGACGATGCCGTTCTGCGTGATGAGGTCGCTGATCCCCTTCACCGCCTGGTAGAGCACCTCGTCGGCCTTGCGGCAGGCGTCGATGAAGGTGAGGTCGTCGTCCCCGAGGAGCAGGAGCTTCTGGTTGGGGATGGTGATGAGCGTGTCGACCTGCTCGGCGAGCATGGCCAGGCCGATCTCGGCGCGGCGCGCGCGCTGGCGGCCTTCGAAGAGGAAGGGCTTGGTGACGACGCCCACCGTCAGCGCGCCCTCCTCGCGGGCGATCTGCGCGATGATCGGCGCGGCGCCCGTGCCCGTCCCGCCGCCCATGCCGGCGGTGACGAAGACCATGTCGGCGCCGTTGATGAGCTCCTTGATGCGCTGGACGTCCTCCAGCGCCGCCTTGCGGCCCTTCTCGGCGTCCGCGCCGGCGCCCAGGCCGCGCGTGATGGTCGACCCGATGGGGAGCTTGGTCGGCGCGGCGTTCGAGTTGAGCGCCTGCGCGTCGGTGTTGACCACGATGAACTCGACCCCTTCCAGGCCGAAGTTGATCATCGTGTTCACGGCGTTGCCGCCGGAGCCGCCGACGCCGACGACCTTGATGCGCGCCTCGTACACTTGCTGTTCGTCCGCGAACTCGATCGAGAAACTCATGACCCTCGCTCCTCCCATCCAGCCATCGCTCGGTCGTCCTCGTTCGCTCTTAAGGGACTGCGTGAAGACAAGCCAAGTAATCCAAACCGATTCGTGGGAGCGGCTCGCACTCCACTCAGAAGGCGGCCTTGATCCACTCCCAGAAGCCCGACCGGCGCAGCTCGACGAGGTCCGCCTGCGCCTGGAGCTGCGACTGCGACTGCAGGCGCGCGCGCGGCGGCGGCGGCACCGAGGCCACCCCCGGCACGAGCGACGCCTCGTTGACCATCTGCGCGCCGTACTTCACCAGACCCACGCCGGTGGCGTACTCGGGCCCGTGCACCAGCTGCGTGATGCCCTTGATGCCGGTGGGCATGCCGATGCGCACGGGCATGCCCAGGATCTCCTCGGCGAACTCGCTCATGCCCTGGAGCAGCACGGCGCCGCCGGTGAGCACGACGCCGGCGCTCAGCTGCTCGAGCAGCCCGGTGTCCTCGATGCGCTTGCGCACGACGGCGAAGATCTCCTCGACGCGCGGCTCGATGATGTCGCTCAGCACGCGGCGGGCCGTCTTGCGCGGCGCGTGGCCGCCGACGCCGGGGACCTCGATCTCCTCGTCGTCGGCCACCATGCGGCCGAGGGCGCAGCCCGACAGGCGCTTGAGGCGGTCGGCCTCGGCCATCGGCGTGCGCAAGCCGGCGGCGATGTCGCTGGTGATGTTGTTGCCGCCGACGGGGATGACGCTGGTGTGCGCGATGCCGCCGTCGACGTAGAGCAGGATGTCGGTGGTCCCGCCGCCGATGTCGACCACGGCGACGCCGATCTCCTTCTCGTCGTCGCTGAGCACGGCCTCGGCGCTGGCGAGCGGCTGGAGCACCACGTCGGCCACGGTGAGGCCGCAGCGCTCGGCGCAGCGGATGACGTTCTGCACGCAGCTGGTGGCGGCGGTGACCAGGTTCACCTTCACGCCCAGGCGCACCCCGGCCATCCCGATGGGGTCGCGGATGCCGTCCTGGCTGTCGACCATGTACTCGCGGGGAAGGACGTGGAGGATCTGGCGGTCGGCGTCGACGGGGATGGCGCGGGCGCCCTCGAGGACGCGCTCGACGTCGCCCCGGGTCACCTCGCCGCCGGCGATGGCGGCCACGCCGTCCGAGGTGGACGAGCGGACGTGGCTGCCGCCGATGCCGGCGTAGATGGTCCGGATCTCGACGCCGGCCATGGTCTGGGCGCTCTCGATGGCGTCCTTGATCGACCGGACGGTCCAGTCGATGTTGGCCACGATGCCCTTGCGGAGGCCGCGGCAGGGGACGATCCCGGCGCCCAGGATGGTGATGCCGTCGGTGCCGTCGACCTCGGCGACCACCGCGCACACCTTGGTGCTGCCGATGTCGAGGCCGACGACGATCTCGCCCTGCGAAGATGCGGAGCTCATCTCGATCGGCAATCGCATGCCCCGGGAAGAAGGGCCAAATCTTCGGCATGGTTGCTGGAACGGCCGGCTGGCCGCGATCGCCATCGTGGACGTCGACGTGGTTGCAGGTGGTTGCACGCTCACGATCGGTTGGGGACACGCCCCCAAGCGGGTAGCGGGCTCCCTTCTGCGTTGGGGGCACGCCCCCAAGCGAGTAGCGGGCTCCCTTCTGCGTTGGGGACACGCCCCCAAGCGAGTAGCGG
>DATBQU010000353.1:0-12802 GCA_036560665.1 Polyangiaceae bacterium | reverse complement strand
CCGACGCGGAGACGATCGACCTGGGCGACGTCACGCTGCTGCCCGGCTTCATCGACGCGCACACGCACACGACGTTCGAGAGCACCGCCGACTACTACAAGGACGATTTCCTGCAGCAGCATCGCCCGGTGAGCGAGCAGGCCTTCTACGCCGCGTCGTACGCCAGGAAGCTGCTCGAGGCCGGCTTCACCACCATCCGCGACCTCGGCTCGAGGGATCTCGTCGACGTGGGCCTGCGCAACGCCATCAAGGCGGATCTCGTGCCGGGCCCGCGCATGCTGGTGGCGGTGCACCCGCTGTCCGCCACCGGCGGCCACGGCGACGGCAACAACAGCCCGCCCGACCGGGTGGTCCCGCGCACGCTCTTCGAAGGGGTGTGCGACAGCCCCGACGAGTGCGTGAAGGCGGTGCGCCTCCAGGTGAAGTACGGCGCCGACGTCATCAAGGTCATGGCCTCCGGCGGAGTGCTGTCCCTGGCCGACGCCGTCGACGCGCCGCAGCTCACGCGCGAGACGCTGGAGGCCCTCATCGGGGAGGCGCACCGTCTCGGCAAGAAGGTCGCGGCGCATTGCCACGGCGACCTGGCGGCGAAGGCCGCGATCGAGGCGGGGATCGACTCCATCGAGCACGGGTCGTTCCTCAAGCCGGACACGCTGGCGCTGATGAAGAGGCGGGGGACGGTGCTGGTGCCCACGCTGCTGGCGTCGGAGTGGCTCTCGACCGGCGACAACTCGACCAAGTACCCGCCGCCCATCCAGCTGAAGATCAAGCAGGCGACCCAGGCGCGGTCGCAGATGTTCCGGGACGCCCTGAAGGCGGGGGTCGTCATCGGCTTCGGCACCGACTCCGCCGTCGCGCCGCACGGCATCAACGCCCGCGAGTTCTCGCTGATGACCGGGCTGGGCATGGCGCCTGCGGCCGCGCTGCGCTCCGCGACCTCGGTCGACGCGGCGCTGCTGGGGATCGACAGGCAGACGGGGACGCTCGAGGCCGGCAAGCTCGGCGACGTCGTCGCCGTGCCCGGCAATCCGCTGGTGGACATCAAGCAGACGGAGAGCGTCGTCTTCGTGATGCGCGCCGGGCGGATCTACAAGCGCCCGGCGAGGTGAGGGGCCGGGTGTCCCGGACACCCCCCGATCCGTCCCGGACAGGTGGGCGCCGCACGAACCCGCGAAAAAGACGCCCCCGGGCGCAGGCACGCCGCTCGCTTTGGCGGTGTGCCACGCATGCTCGCCGCAGCCCTCAGCGCCACCCTCGTCGGCCTCCAGGCCCATCTCGTACGCGTCGAGGTCGCGGCCATCCGCTGTCCGCCCTTCTTCGAGCTGGTGGGGCTCGCCGAGGCGTCGGTGCGGGAGAGCCGCGTGCGGGTGAAGAGCGCGCTGTCGCAGCTCGGCGTCCACACCAACGAGTGCGGGATCGTCGTCAACCTCGCCCCGGCCGACGTGAGGAAGAGCGGCAGCGGGTTCGACCTCGCCATCGCTGCGGCCACGCTCGGGGCCCTCGGTGTCGTCACGCGCGAGGCGCTCGAGGGCGTCCTCTTCGTCGGAGAGCTGTCGCTGGAGGGCACCGTGCAGCCGCTGCGGGGCGTGCTGGCGCAGCTGCTCGGCGCGCGCGAGCGAGGGGTGAGGCGCGCCATCGTGCCGTCCGCCAACGCCGCCGAGGCCGCCCTCGTGGAGGGGGTCGACGTCCGCACCGTCAGCTCCCTGCGCGAGCTGCTCGACGCGCTGTGCGGGCGCGGCCAGCTGCCGCCGGCGACGTGCGCGCGCGAGCCCGGGCCTGCCGTCCTCGTCGACGACCTGTCCGAGGTGCGCGGTCAGGCCGGAGCGCGTCGAGCCCTCGAGATCGCCGCGGCCGGGGGACACAACCTGCTGATGATCGGCCCTCCCGGGGCGGGCAAGACGATGCTCGCGCGGCGCCTCCCCGGTCTGCTCCCTCCCATGGCGACGGAGGAGGCCCTCGAGGTGACCGCCATCCACAGCATCGCGGGCCTCCTGTCGGCGTCTCGCGGCCTGTCGCGCGCGCGGCCCTTCCGTGCGCCCCACCACACCGTGAGCGAGGTGGGGCTGGTCGGTGGGGGCGACGGGCCGAGGCCGGGCGAGGTGACGCTCGCTCACCACGGCGTGCTCTTCCTCGACGAGCTGGCCGAGTTCCGGCGCGCCGCCCTCGAGGCGCTGCGCCAGCCGCTCGAGGACGGGATCGTCACCATCTCCCGGGCCCACGGCAAGGCGACGTTTCCGGCGCGCATGCTCCTCGTGTGCGCGATGAACCCCTGTCCGTGCGGCTGGCTCGGCGACGGGAGCGGTCGCTGCGGTTGCTCGCCCGAGCGCGTCCGCGCCTACCGCGCGAAGATGAGCGGCCCGCTGCTCGACCGCATCGACGTGCACGTGGTGCTGCCGCCGGTGGCGGTGGCCGCGCTCCAGGCGCCGTCCCGCGGGGAGGCCAGCGCGCAGGTGCGCGGGCGCGTGGAGCGGGCCCGCGCCGTGCAGAGGGCGCGCTCCGAGGCGGGAGAGGTGGGGGCGTCCACCAACGCCGCGCTCCCTCCGCGTGACCTCGAGCGCATCGCGGGGCTGTGCTGCGCCGGGGCGGGGATGCTGGCGGCCGCCGTCGAGCGCCTGGCCCTGTCCGCGCGTGCCTACGGCAAGGTGCTGCGCGTCGCGCGGACCATCGCCGACCTGGAGGGTTCCACGGCGGTGAGCCCGGCGCACGTCGCCGAGGCCATCGGACTTCGCGTGCTGGACCGCGGCGCCATGCCGGCCGCCGCGTGAATTGACGGAAACGACGACCAAAAGGAGAGACCCATGCTGGAACAGATCGCGGAGAAGATGCGCGCCCTCAAGGGCGTCATGGTGGCGGCGGAGAAGCAGTTCGGAAAGGGCTCGGTCATGACGCTGGGCGATGATGAGGATCCCGAGCCGGTGGCCACGATCTCCACGGGCTCGCTCGCCCTCGACCTGGCCACGGGCATCGGCGGCTACCCGCGCGGGCGCGTCGTCGAGATCTACGGCCCGGAGTCGAGCGGCAAGACGACGCTGGCGTTGCATGCCATCGCCGAGGCGCAGAGGGCAGGGGGCGTCGCCGCCTTCATCGACGCCGAGCACGCGCTCGACGTCGCCTACGCGCGAAGCATCGGCGTCGCCACCGACAAGCTCCTCATCTCGCAGCCCGACACGGGCGAGCAGGCGCTCGACATCACCGAGATGCTCGTGCGCAGCGGCGCGGTCGACCTGGTGGTGATCGACTCCGTCGCCGCCCTGACCCCCAAGGCGGAGCTCGAGGGAGACATGGGTGACGCCCACATGGGGCTGCAGGCGCGCCTCATGAGCCAGGCGCTGCGCAAGCTCACCGCGGCCGTCTACCGCGGCGGCACCACGCTGATGTTCCTCAACCAGCTGCGTCAGAAGATCGGCGTCACCTTCGGCTCTCCGGAGACGACGACCGGCGGCAACGCGCTCAAGTTCTACGCCTCGATGCGCTTCGACGTGCGGCGCATCGGCCAGGTCAAGGTGGGCGACGAGCCGGTGGGCGGCCGCACCCGCGTGAAGGTGGCCAAGAACAAGTGCGCGCCCCCGTTCACCGAGGCCGAGTTCGAGATCCGCTGGGGCACCGGCGTCGACACCGTGACCGAGCTGCTCGATCTGGGCATCTCGCGCGGCCTCGTCGACAAGTCCGGCAACCACCTGTCCTTCGCCGGCTCCCCGCTCGGCAACGGCCGCGAGCGCTCGCGCGACACGCTGGCCGCCAGCGTCGACCTGCAGAGCACCCTGCGGCAGGCCATCGTCGCGTCGGGGCCGGTGCGGCCCGGGAGGCGCGTCGAAGCGGAGGCGTGAACCCCGACGAGGGCGCTGGGGGCGGGCTGGTCCTGCCCCCTCAGCGCGCCCAGCGCGCGCGCAGGTACGGCAGGAGCGTCTCGCTCATGCCCTTGATGTGGTCGATGTGGTCCTTGGCGGTCTGCCCCTCGAAGCCCTCGACGTGGAAGCTTCCCAGGTGGCTCTCGTAGATCTCGTGCATGCCGCGCGGGCCGATGCCCGGCGTGGGCACCTTGTCCACCGACGCGAGCCGCAGGATGGCCCCGATGGTCTCGGTCGTGCTCGGGTAACCCATGGTCTGGATCGAAGAATGGGTCAGCGCGAAGAGCTTCTCGCCCCGCGACGCTGCGTCGGCGAAGCGCACCCACTTCTCGAGCCCGGCTTCGTAGATCTGGTGCGGCGCGACGTAGGCCGCGTGCGGGCCATCGGCCAGGAGCACGGCGTCGACGCGCTCCGGGACGCCGGGCTGTTTCAGGATGGCGCCCACCGAGGCGAAGCCGGCGCTCCAGGCCGACAGGGCGATGCGTCCGAGCCGCGCGCCGGGGGCGCGCCCGGTCTTGTCGAGGGCTCGCTGCGTCCGATCGAGCAGGGCGTCGAACGAGCCGGGGGCGCGGAAGGCGTTCGAGTACGCGTCCGAGGCGATCCCCAGGTTGATGCTGACGACGACCGCGTTGACGCGGGCGCGCTCGAAGTTGTCCTCCTGGAGCGACGGGATGCCGTGGAAGTGGATGACGAGGTCGTACTGGCCCGACACGGGCCGGAAGAACGTCGGCACGTAGAGGTCGGCGTACCCGAACTTCACGCGCGCGGGCTCGCTGGTGACCTCGTCCGCCGCGCGGTCCGCGGCACGGCCGCCGGCGCGTACCACCGCCTCTGCCGCCGCTCGCGTGCTGGTCGTGTCGCCCTGCGCTGCCCCGGTGCCGCCGGCGACGCCGAGCACCACGAGCGCGGGGAGCACGAAGCAGCGGACTGTACGGCGACCGAGCATGATGTCACTCCTTCGGGGGACAGGCTCCTTTTCAAGGTCCGCGCCGGATGACTCAAGTGCTCGACAGGGCTAGACATTGTCCCCGTCGAGGCGGTGCTCGGCGCTGAGATGGCGAGGCAGCAAAGTGCGGCCTGGCTGCATCAGGGGGACGTGTCGCCCAGGTGCGACCGGCCGGGGCTGGCCCCCGGGAAACAGCGCCGATCGCCCACAGGAAGCTCACAGGGGGGTGCGGGGCCGGGGCCGGCACCCTGCTTGCTCAGCGCCATGGAATGGCCGCGGAGCAGTTCGACCAGGGCGCGTTCCTCTCTCGCGCGCGGCCCGTCCTCACGTTCGCGACGACGGTCGGGCCCGCTCCGCTCGACGAGCAGCCGCCGGGCGATGCGACGCCGCCCCCGATGACCTGCGCGGAGGCTCCGAGGAGGAAGCGCTCGGAGCTGCCCGTCATCCCGAGGATCGTGCGCCGCACGTACATCGACGACGATCTTCTGCGGCCCATCGCGCGCGCCGCCCGGACCGCACGAGGGAGCACCGCGGGGACGCTGGCGACGATGGGCCTCGTCCTCGTCGCTCTCGGCACGTTCGCAGGCCTCAACATGCGCTCGCTCGCGAGCTCGCCGTCCGCCGCGTCGGCGTCGTTCGCCGGCGTGTCGGACGCGGTCGCGACGGAACGAACGCTGGCGAGGGCGCAGCTCGCCCCGCGCGTCGAGCGGATCACCATGACCACGCCTCGGGCCGAACCGGCGGAAGCGCCGCGTCCCGCGCATCCTGCCCTCCACTCTCCCCCACCAGCAGCCACGCCGGCCCACGCGCCGGGTCGACCGGCGTTTGCCGGCGCCGGCGCCACGAGACGAGGCGCCCGTCACCCGTCCTCCGCCGCGCTGGCGCACCGCTGAGGGGGGGTGCGCGAAGGGCCTCCCGGATGCCATAATCCCGGACTGAGTGAGCAACCCTCGCCGTCCCATTCCCCCGCCGCAGCCCACACCACCGAGGCCAGCGGTTCGCTCGTCTCCCCCCGCCGGCCCGGTGGCGCCCTCAGAGCCCCCGCCGAGCGCTCACAACCCCGCGCCCCCCAGCAACCGCATCACGCGCCCCGCGGCGAACATCGACATCCCGGGGACCGCGCCCAAGCCGCCCTCGTTCTTCCCCTCGCCCCCGGACGGACCGCCCACCATGCTGAGGCGCGACGAGCAGAGCGTCGCCACCGTGCGGCAGCTCATCGACACGGTCGCCATTCCGCGGCTGTCGCTCACGGTCGAGCGCGAGTCGGGCAAGACGACGTCGCGGACGGTGCTCTACGACGGGGACCTCTGCCGTATCGGGACCCACGCCTCCAACGACCTCGTCCTCCAGGATCCCGCCGTGTCGCGGTTTCACTGCCGCCTGGTGCGCGAGGAGGGGGCGTGGCGCGTCCGCGACTGGGGGTCGCTGAACGGCACGAAGCTCGAGGGGGTCCGCTTCCGCGACGCCGACCTGCCGACGGACGGGACGCTGGCCCTGGGCGACTCCATCGTGCGCGTGCGCGCGGTGGCCCCCGCCGGGCAGGCGGTGGTGCCGATGATCCCGGCCTTCGGGCAGCTCGCCGGCACCAGCGTGCCGATGCGCAAGCTGTTCGCCCTGCTCGAGAAGATCGCGCCGAGCGACATCAACGTGCTCATCGAGGGCGAGAGCGGCACCGGCAAGGAGCTCGTCGCCAACGAGATCGTCCAGCGCAGCCCCCGCGCCGAGAAGCCGTTCGTCGTGGTCGACTGCGGCGCCATCAGCCCCAACCTGGTCGAGTCCGAGCTCTTCGGCCACCTGCGCGGGAGCTTCACCGGCGCCGATCGCGACCGGGTGGGTGCGTTCGAGGCGGCGGACGGAGGGACGGTCTTCCTCGACGAGGTGGGCGAGCTGCCGGTGGAGCTGCAGCCGAAGCTCCTTCGCGCCATCGAGGCGCGCGAGATCCGCCGGGTGGGCGAGACGCGCCCCCGCAAGGTCAACGTGCGCGTGATCAGCGCCACCAACCGCGACCTCGAGCGCGAGGTGAACCGGGCGCGGTTCCGCGAGGATCTCTACTTCCGCCTGGCGGTGATGACGGTGCGCGTTCCGGGGCTGCGCGAGCGGCTCGACGATCTGGTCATCCTCATCCGCGTGTTCCTGAACGCGCTGGGCGTGCCCGATCAGGAGCGCCTCTTCACGCCGCAGGTGCTGACCGAGATGTCCCGCCACGACTGGCCGGGCAACGTGCGCGAGCTGCGCAACTACGTCGAGCGCACGGTGGTGCTGCAGAAGGCCGGCCCGGCCATCCGCCGGTCCACGCCCGGAGCCGCCTTCGGGCTGCCGCCGGCGGTCGACATCGGCGTGCCCTTCAAGATCGCCAAGGACGCGTCGATCGACACCTTCGAGCGCGCCTACCTCACCGCGCTGCTCGAGGCGGCGGGCAACAACATGAGCAAGGCCGCGCGCATGGCCGGCATGGACCGCATGTACTTGCATCGCCTGGTGCAGAAGCACGGCCTGCGCGGCGGCGGCACCGCGGGGGGCGCCCCGTCCATCGGCGGCCCGCCCTCCTCCGGCCCCTAGGGCTTCTTCTTCGCGCGGAGCGACCGGACCATGGCGATGTCGGCCCGGCCGATCTCGCGCATGACGACGAGCAGCGCGAGGAAGGCCAGGCCGACGCCCGCGGCGAGGAGCGGCGTGACGAGGCGGCCGACGCGCGGGGTCACGAACCCCACGGCGACGCATGCCGCGAGCGCCAGGCCTACGCGTACCACCGTGGCCGCGGGCACGAACGCCCCGGTCGTCCGGCGGACGATGAGCCCGGCGACGACCATGGCCAGCGCCAGGGCCACGCCCGAGGCCTGCGCCGAGCGCATCAGCTGCCCGTGACCGAAGGGCGCGCCGGGCACGAGCAGCGCGCACGCCCCTCCGACGGCCACGACGGCCGCGAGCGTGACCAGCGCCGCCGTCCGCTCGCGCCCCACGCTGGTGAGCACCGTGGTGGCGATCCCGAGCATCGCGAACGCGGCCTGCGCCAGCGCCATCGTCCGCAGCACGTCGGCTCCGCGGGCGGCGTCGGCCGCGCCGTAGGCGAAGGCGAGCATCGACTCGGGCATGGCCACGACGACGCCGACCAGCAGACCGCCGAAGATGGCCGCCAGGCGCGCTCCGCGCGCGACGTACGCTCGCACCGCCTCGTGGTCGCCCTCCGCCCGCGCGCGCGCCACCATGGGGAAGAGCACGAGGGTGATGCTGAACAGGAGCTGGTAGGGCAGGAAGGCGAACGTCTGGCACTCGGTGTAGATGGCCAGCCATTGCTTCACGGCGTCGCGCTGGGCGTCGCCGGCCAGGCTCGTGGTCGCCGCACCCTCGCTGAGGAAGCGGCCGAGCAGGGTGAAGTCGGTCTGCATGAGCAGGTTCGTGCAGAGCTGCGCGCCGGCGATGGGGCCGAGGATCTTCAGGTAGGCGGTCGCCGTCGGCAGGCCCGCGGGCTGCTCCGCGCCCCGGGGCAGCCGCTTGCCGAGCCCCGTGGAGCGCGCCGCCAGCGGCACGATCATCGCGGCCGCCCACACCCAGCCCACCGTCGTCCCCAGCACCCCGGACAGACCGTGCTTCACGAACTCGTAGCCGAAGCCGACCAGCCCCACCGTCCGCAGCGAGGCGAAGGTGACGTCGAGGAGCGCCTGACGCTGGAAGCGACTGCGTCCGTTGAGGTAACCGATGAGGGGCCCGTAGAGCCCGTACAGCAGCGCCACCCCCGCCAGCACGAGCACCGGCAGGATCACGTCGGGCGCGTGCTCGAACCACGCGTAGACGGGCGCCGCCGCGGCCAGCGCCGCCGCCACCACGATGGCCAGCGGCAGGTGGACGCGGAGCCCGGCGCGCAGCGCCTCGTCCTCGCGCCCCGGGGCCCCCGCCACCGTGCGGCTCACCCCCTGGGTGGCGCTGGTGATGACCACGTTGTTGACGATGTTCGACAGGGCCATCGCCTGCGCGAGGCCCCCGAAGTCGTTGAGCCCCACCGCCCACCGCAGCAGCGGCTTCTGCACGAAGCCGACGACCAGGAAGAACACCTTGGCCCCGAGCACGGCGATCCCGCCGCGCCCCGCGGTGCGCGCCTTCTCCTCGACGGCAGGGACCTCGACGGAGCTCGTCTCGCTCATGCGTCACAAATGACGAAGGCCGGAGACCTGGTGGGGCCCCCGACCTTCGTGCTCACCCTCAGGGCAGCTAGAAGCCGCCGCCGTACTGGCCTTTCAGGTTGTCGTCGACCGTCGAGAAGATCGCGACCATCGCCAGGATGAGACCGACGCTCGCGCACACGATGCCCGCGATCGCCATCCCGCCGCCCTTCCACATCTGCGGGTTACCGCGGATCTTGCCCATGGCGATGATGCCGAGGACGAGGCCCGCCACGGCCACCGGCGCGCCGATGAACCAGCAGCAGCAGCCCGGGATCGAGACGATGCCCAGGATCATCGAGGTGATGGCGAGAGGGCTGAAACGCTGCCCGCCCATCATCATCCCCGGCGGTCCTCCCGGAGGGCCGAAGCCGCCCGGCGGCGGCCCGAACCCGCCTGGCGGCGGTCCGTAGCCCGGCGGTCCCTGGGGCGGGCCGTAGCCCGGGGGTCCACCCATCGGAGGACCTCCTCCGCCCGGCGGGCCACCGTAACCTCCACCACCGGGAGGGCCATATCCTCCTCCTCCACCCGGCGGTCCATATCCGCCCGGCGGCGCTCCCCCCGGCGGTCCATAGCCCGCGGTCTGAACGAGACCCGTGTCCATGCCGTTCTCCATCATGCGCGATCGCCCTCCGCTCAGGTGCATCCCCAGCTCTCGCGAGCGACCACTCCCTCGCGAAACGCCCGGGGATGCTCTCACGAGTCAATGGGCGATGATAGGCTCAATGTGACGATGCAACTGGAAATCGGGGGCGCCTGGGATCTCGACGAGCCGCTGCCGAGCGTGCGCCGCCGCCTCGCGCGGGCCGCCGGGGTGGCGGGCGTCTGGGCCGTCTCGGCGCTGCCCATCGCGCTCGGCTGGCAGAAGTGCGCCATCGCGACCCTGATTCATCGACCGTGTCCGGGCTGCGGGATGACCCGCGCCATCCATCTGCTCCAGGCCGGGCAGCTCGACGCGTCGCTGCGCCTGCAGCCGCTCGCGGTGCCGGTGCTGGCGGTGGGGCTCCTCTTCATCTTCTCGACGGTGTGGACCACGCTGAGGCTCGGCACGCCGCTGCACGTCCACAAGAGCCGCCTCGCGCGCGTCACCCTCGGGATCGCCGCCGTCGTCTACGGTGCGGCGTTCGCCCTCTGGATGCTGCGATGGTTCGGCTACTTCGGCGGCCCCGTCCCCGTGTCCTGATCAGTCGAGGTGCGTCGGGTCGAGGATGCGGCCATCGGGCGTCAGGCCCACCTGCCTCCAGCGCGCGGCCTCGTCGGGCAGGTCGGGCGCGGGGGACGGCGTCGCCTCGTGGATCTCCACGCGGACGCCGGGCACGCTCGCCCGGATCTGGATGGCGAGCTCGAGCCCTGGCTTGCCCAGCACCTTGACGTGCTCGAAGCTGGCGGCGAGGTCTCCCTCGCGCAGGTTGCCGTCCTGGATGTGGGCGCGGAAGTACTTGACCACCGAGTGGATGGTGACCGGGCCGCTGGCGTAGACGACGTCGGGGTAGCTCTGGTCGACGCGCAGCTCGCGCGGCAACGGGATGCCGAACGCCTGCATCGACCCTTCCACGAGCTCCCCCGGCGCGAGGTGATCGATGGGCGTGCCGGCGCTGGCCTGGGGCGTGGCGGTGGCGGCGGCGACCGGGGCGGTCTCGCCGGCCGAGGGGGCGGACTTCCCGCATCCCGCTACGAGCGGCAGCGCCGTCGCAGCCAGCGCCAGCGCCAGGGTCGTGCGCGTCACTCCAGCACCGCGGCCCACGAGTCGATGAGCGTGGGCGACACGGGCGTGGGCACGGACGTCTCGAACGTCTTCGTGGTGGCGCCGTTGGTGCCCTTCATGCCGACCTGCGTGAAGAGCGAGTAACCGCCGGAGGCGTAGTTCTGCGGCGCGGCGTGCGTCGCCCCGGCCACGTAGGAGTCGCTGCCCGCCGTCCCCAGGTTGGCGCACGCCGGGGTGGCCTTGATCGAGACTCCGGGGATGACCCGACCGAGGAGCGTCGAGTCGTAGTCGCTCGGCTGCACGAAGACCGGCGGGGGCGTCTGCGGCGGGTTGGGGGGCGGCGGCTGCATCTCCCGCAGGCCGCCCTTGGACAGGTCGTTGGGGTCGTCCGGGGTGACGAAGTCCCGTCCCCACAGGCGCGCGTTGCCGCTCGTGCACGACTGCGTCCCGGCCGGCGCCGCGGCGTAGGTCGAGAAGTAGAGCGTGCCGTTGAAGACCGTCATCGGCCCCGAGACGCGCTCGCCCGCCTGGAAGGTCGGCGGCGCCATCCACCAGTTGACGTTCGCGCGCAGCTTGGCCGGGGTGCCCTGCACCTTCTCGGTGATGGAGTAGACGTACTCGAGGCCGGCCGCGTCGAAGTTCTCGATGGTGCCGGTGGCCACGTCGAGGACCACCTGACCCGAGGTGTCGAGCGAGAGGACGGGCACGACCTCGAAGGGCTGGCCGTCGTTCCACCCGGTCGACGAGTTGGTGTCGACGGTGGTGTTGTAGAGGTCGAGGTAGAGCTCACCGACCCACTTGCTGGGATCGGAGTTCGACAGGTCGAACCGCCACAGCGTCCCGTCGGCGTCGCCCACGTAGGCCTTGGTCGCGTCGGTGCCCACGTCGTTGGGGTAGACGATGGGCGTCCCCGTCATCGGCGAGTCGAGCGGGGTGTCGGTGTAGCGGTTGTGGGCGTAGATGGTGTCCGTGGCCGGGAAGTCGGCCTTGCGCGCGAAGACCCGCAGGATCTCCCCGGTGTCGATGCGCACGATGGTCACCGAACGCCCGACGACGGGGTCGGTGGACAGCGGCGTCGTGGCGGGGGCGACGGGGCCGCCCCAGCACCGGACCGCCGAGCGCGCCGTGTAGCCGGTGGGCGGCGCGGAGTCCGTGAGCTTCGTCGCGCGCGCGCACGAGACGGTGGCCGACGTCGGCGCCGTGTCCTCGCCGCCGGGCAGGATGGCGACGCCGATGTCGCGCGCGCCGGCGCCGTCGCCCGGATCCACGAACAGCGTGGTGACGGTGGGCGTCCCGGAGTGGGCGCCGAAGAGCTGGTAGTTGGTGGCCGGCATCTTGGTGAGCTGCCAGCGGAAGACGGGCCCCTTCGGCGCGGGGTCGGGCGGGATGACGCCGGTGGGCATCCCGGTGGGGTCGGGGTTGGTGACGTCCACCGCGTAGTAGCCCCGCTGGAAGGGGCCGTAGCCCGCCACCAGCATGGTGTGCCACACCGTGGGGTCGCTCGAGTTCGAGATGTTGCGGTCCCACACCACGTCCTTGACCTGCGGCGACCCGTCGAGGAGAAACTGCTCGCTCGAGGGGTAGGAGCGCTGGATGTTCGGCATCACCGCCGGCGGGAGCATGGCCCACATCTCGTTGTTCTCGAGCTTCGTCTCGTCGGCCCAGAAGGCGTGGAGCAGGCCGTCGTTGGTCGCCACGTAGACCACCTGCTTGCGCGCGGCCCACGCCGAGCGGAAGCCCACGTAGGCGGGGTCCTGCAGCAGCGAGCCGGGCGCTCCGATGGCGGCGGGGGTGGCGTGGTAGACGTCGCCGAAGGCGTTGCCGTAGCGCGAGACGAAGGTGAAGTCGGCCGGCCCTCCCACGAACGACTGCTGCCCGAAGGTGTAGTCGAGGAGCATGGTGGTGGTCTGCGCCGTGGTCAGCGTCTTGTTGCCGCCGCCGGTGTTCGAGACATACGAGTAGGGGCTGGAGACGCCCATCGCCGCCGGGGTGATGGAGGGGATCACGGCCGAGGCCTGGCCCGCGAACGTGGTCGCCTTGTACTGGCCCATGCCGTCCGCGACGGTCGTGGTCACGTAGGGGCGGATGGTCGTCGTCGGATCCGGGTTGGTGGTGCCGGTGACGTTGTCCGGCAGGAAGGCGACGA
>DATBQU010000352.1:0-8375 GCA_036560665.1 Polyangiaceae bacterium | reverse complement strand
CGCGCCCTCACCGACCTCGAGGTCGGCGTCGATCGCGGGGAGGCGGTGGCGGCGCTCGCGCGGCGCATCGAGGGGGTACGCCACGCGGCCCGTGACCAGGCCGGGCTGGCCACGCAGGCGGTCGGCGAGCTCGACGAGTCGATGCGCGACCTCGTCGAGATCATCGGCGCGGCGCTCTTCGAGCGCGATCGGCTCCGCATCCTGCTCAACGTCCTCAGCGAGATCGACAGCGCGGCCGACGAGGCCTCCCTGCCGCCGCTGGTGGCCTCGCTGGCAGCGCAGCTGCTCGACGCCGACCGGGTCGTCGTCGCCATCGAGCGCGGTGGCCAGCTGGTGGTCGCCGGCGAGGCAGGCGACCCGCCGCCGGGCGCCACCGACGAGTGGCGCGCCGTCAGCGAAGAGGCCACCCGCCGCCCGAGCGCCCGCCCGTCGGACCCGCTGCGCCTGTCGCCCCGCTCCGGCGAGACGCTGTGCGGCCCGCGCATCGCCATCCCCATCCGGGGCAGGGAGGTCAGCGGAGCCCTCTACGCCGACAAGCTGCGCCGCAGCGGGCAATTCCGCGAGCAAGATCTCGCCATCGCGCATCTCCTGGCCGAGTACGTCGCCCTCGCCTTCGGCAGGCTGCGCGCCCGGGAGCAGGAGCGCTTCGCCCTGCACCAGCTCGCCGTCACCCTCGACACCATCCGCGACGGCGTCCTGTCCTGCGACGCGCATGGGGTGATCGCCTCCCTCAACGCCGCCGCCGCCCGCATGCTCCACATCCCCCAGGAGGAGCTGCAGGGCGCGCGCCTCGACGCCCTCTCGCAGCTCGCGCCGCTGTGGTCCATCCTCTCCGTCAGCCCGCGGCTCGACGGCGCCGTGGTGCGCCTGGCGCACGGCAGCTTCGTCGTCACCGCGCGGCCCATCACGGCGGGCGACGACGAGGAGCGCGGCTTCGTCGCCACCATCGTCGAGCTCGACCGCGCGCAGAAGATCGCGCAGCGCCTCTCGGCCACGCGCGCCCGATACGGCTTCCAGGACGTCGTCGGCAAGAGCCCCAGCCTCCTCAGCGCCATCGCCATGGCGCGGCGCGCCTCGACCATCGACGCCAACGTGCTCCTCACCGGCGAGAGCGGGACCGGCAAGGAGGTCCTCGCCCAGGCCATCCACACCGCGGGCCCCCGCGCCAACGAGCCCTTCATCGGCGTCAACTGCGCCGCCGTCCCGCGCGATCTGCTCGAGGCCGAGCTCTTCGGCTACGAGAAGGGCGCCTTCACCGGCGCGCGCTCGGACGGCAACAGCGGCAAGTTCGAGCTCGCCGGGGGCGGCACCATCCTGCTCGACGAGATCGGCGACATGCCGCTCGAGATGCAGGCCAAGCTGCTGCGCGTGCTGCAGGAGCGCGTCGTCACCCGCCTCGGCGGGCGCGTCGAGATCCCGGTGCAGGCGCGCGTCATCGCCACCACGCACCGCGACCTCGCGCAGCTCGTCGACGAGGGCAAGTTCCGGATGGACCTCTTCTACCGCCTGCGCGTGCTCGCCATCGAGCTGCCGCCGCTGCGCGACCGCCCGGAGGACATCACGCTCCTCGCCATCCACTTCCTCCAGCGCTTCGCCGAGCAGCAGCGCAAGCGGGTGCGCGAGCTCGGCCCCCGCGTGCTCGACGAGCTCGGGCGCTACGACTGGCCGGGCAACGTGCGCGAGCTCGCCAACGTCATGGAGGCCGAGGTCAGCCTGGCGCCGCCCGACGTCGATCTCCTCGAGCGACTGGCCACGCGCCTGGTGGGACGCTTCCGCACCGCCGCCAGCGTGGGCACCACCGGGGAGTGGCGCGCCGTCGCCACCTCGCCCGGCGTCGAGCAGCCCGTCCTGCCGCTGGCCGAGGTGGAGAAGCGCGCCATCCTCCACGCCATCGAGCGGTCGGGCGGGAGCGTCTCCAAGACCGCCGACGCGCTGGGCGTCTCCAAGGTGACCATCTACGCCAAGCTCCGCTCGTGGGGGATGCACCCGCGCGATCGCAACGAGGAGACGGGCGACGGACCGGTGAGCGCGCGCTGGTCCTACCGCGTGCTGCCCGCGTCCGACGACCCCGCGCCCTCGACCCCCATCCTGCCCGATCCCTCGCCCTCGAGCGGCTCCCACAAGCGGGCCGGCAAGACCTAGTATCGGGGGATGCGCCACGCCGACTTGCTCGCCGCGATCCCTCTGTTCCAGGGCCTCACCGACGACGACCGCGAGGTGCTGGCGCAGCGGCTGAGCGAGAAGACCTTCAAGGGCGGCGACATCGTCTTCTCGCAGGGCGACAAGGGCTCCTCGATGTACCTGCTCCAGTCCGGGGCGGTGCAGATCTACCTGCCCAGCGCCGACAAGGAGACGCCCCCGGTGGTGCTGAAGGACCTGCGCACCGGCGAGTACTTCGGCGAGCTCGCCATCTTCGACGACAAGCCGCGGAGCGCCAGCGTGCGCGCGATGGTCGACACGGTGCTGCTCGAGCTCACGCGCGAGGAGCTCGGCGAGCACCTCGGACGGTCGCAGAAGGCGGCCATGACCATCCTGGCCGAGATGGCCGATCGCCTGCGCGAGACCAACGCCATGCTCGGGCAGCGCGCCGCCAAGGACGTGGTCAAGGAGTTCGAGGAGAACCTCAGCTGGGGCCAGCGCCTGGCCGACAAGGTCGCCGCCTGGAACGGCAGCTGGGGGTTCATCACCTTCCTCTTGCTCCTCAGCCTCTCCTGGGCCGGCGCCAACAAGTGGCTGCCCACGCCCTTCGACGAGTATCCGTACCAGTTCTACAACCTGTTCCTCGCCGTCCTGGTCGCGCTCCAGGGCCCGCTCATCGTGATGAGCCAGAACCGCGAGTCGGCCAAGGACCGCGCCACGGCGGAGACCGACTTCCGCGTCAACCTCAAGAACGAGGTGGGCATCGAGAAGATGCTGGCCGAGCTCGGCGCCATGCGCGCCGAGACCAACAAGCGCCTGGAGGCCCTCGAGCGCGGCGTACGCACCGACCGCGTGCGCGCCGAGGTGCCCGTGAAGACCCCGGGCGGGCCGCTCGGCGCCGCCTAAAGGTGCTAGAGACGGGGCGCGATGCTCGACATCCAGTTCATCCGCCAGAACGCCGACCAGGTCCGCGCCGCCATCGAGAACAAGGGGTTCGACCTCGACCTCGACCAGCTCCTCGCCGCCGACAAGGAGCGTCGCGAGGCGACCACGACGCTGGAGCAGAAGCGCGCGCGCAAGAACGAGCTGTCCGCCTCCATCCCCAAGGCCACCAAGGAGGAGCGGCCGAAGCTCGTCGACGAGGCCAAGCAGGTGCGCGCCGACATCGAGCAGCTCGAGCCGAAGCTGGCCGAGGCCCAGCGCAGGTTCCAGGACCTGATGCTGCGCGTGCCGAGCATCCCGCGTCCCGAGGTGCCGATCGGCAAGGGCGAGGAGGACAACGTCGAGGTCCGCCGCGTGGGCGAGGTGCGCAAGCTCGACTTCACTCCCAAGGACCACGTCGAGCTGATGACGCTGCTGGGCCTCGTCGAGTGGGACGGGCCGCGCAAGTTCGCCGGCGGGCGCTCGTACGCTCTCGTGGGCGACGGGGCGCTGCTCGAGATGGCGGTGATGCGCCTGGCGGTCGACACGCTGGTCGGGCGCGGGATGAAGCTCGTGGCGCCGCCGGTGATGGTGAAGGAGCGCGCCATGGTCGGCACCGGCTTCTTCCCCCTCGGCAAGAACGAGGCGTACGCCATCACCGCCGACGAGCTCTACCTCATCGGCACCAGCGAGGTGCCGCTGGTGAGCATGCACTGCGACGACACGCTCGAGGCCGAGCGCCTGCCCCTCCGCTACGCCGGCGTCTCGCCGTGCTTCCGCCGCGAGGCGGGGGCGGCGGGCAAGGACACGCGGGGCCTCTACCGCGTGCACCAGTTCACCAAGGTCGAGCAGGTGATCTTCTGCGCCCCGGACGAGGCCGTGGCCGAGAAGCACCACTACGAGCTCCTCGCCAACTCCGAGGCCATCCTGGCCAAGCTCGAGATTCCCTACCGCGTCGCCATCGCCTGCACGGGCGAGATCGGCATCGGGCAGACGCGCAAGCACGAGATCGAGTCGTGGATGCCGGGGCGCGACGCCTTCAGCGAGACCCACTCGTGCTCGACCATGGGCGACTTCCAGACCCGCCGCTCGAACATCCGCGTGCGCCTCCCCGACGGCTCGCTGGGCTACCCCTTCACGCTCAACAACACCGCGGTGGCGAGCCCGCGCATCCTCATCCCGCTGCTCGAGAACCACCAGAACGCCGACGGCTCGGTGACGCTGCCCCGGGCGCTCGTGCCGTACATGCTCGGCAAAGAGAAGCTCGTGCCGCCCGCGCCCTGAGCGAGCGTCCGTCGGTCATGACGCGCCCTTGAGACGCGCCGCCTTAGTCGCGGGAAGCACTGACTATTCAGGGCATTTCAGGTGACACCCTGCGTCAGGCCCGCACAATAATTCTTGACGCGCTGCAACACCGGCGTAGGGTTCCCGCACGATGTCCGGACGTGAAGTGTCGGCGGCTCCGTCCCTCCTGCTCGTGCAGGACGGCGGCGTCGTAGCGCCGATCTCGCTTCTCGTCGTCGGGCTCATTCGGCCCGGGTGCGGGTTGCCGAGCTGAGCGAGCCCATCGCCACTCTGGCCCCCGCACCCGGAAAACGGGATGCGGGGGCTTTTTTTTTCCCTTCTGCCGACGACGAGAACCGATGCGAAGCGACGCCACCAAGAAAGGAACCTCCCGCGCTCCGGCGCGCGCCATGCTCAAGGGCGCGGGCTACACGGACGCGGATCTCGAGAAGCCGCTGATCGGCGTCGCCAACACGTGGACCGAGGTCACGCCGTGCAACGTGCACCTCCGCGCCCTGGCGGAGAAGGTGAAGGAGGGCATCCGCGCCGCAGGGGGCACGCCGGTCGAGTTCAACACCATCGCCGTCTCGGACGGCATCTCCATGGGCACCCCCGGGATGCGTGCCTCGCTCGTGTCGCGCGAGGTGATCGCCGACTCGATCGAGCTCTTCGCCATGGCCCACGGCCTGGACGGCATCGTCGCCCTGTCCGGGTGCGACAAGACCATCCCCGGCACGGTGATGGCGCTGGCGCGACTCGACGTCCCCTCGCTCATGCTCTACGGCGGCCCCATCGCGCCCGGCCGCTACCAGGGGCGCGACGTCACCATCCAGGACGTGTTCGAGGCCGTCGGCGCCCACGCCGCCGGGCGCATCACCGAGCGCGAGCTCCGCGTCCTCGAGGACCACGCCTGCCCCGGCGCGGGCGCGTGCGGCGGCCAGTACACGGCCAACACCATGGCCACCGCGGTGGCGTTCCTGGGGATGTCGCCCTTCGGCGCCAACGAGGTGCCGGCCACCGATCCGCGCAAGGACGACGTGGCGCGCGCCTGCGGACGGGCGGTGATGCGCCTGGTCGAGGACGACGTGACGCCGCGGCAGCTCCTCACGCGCGTCGCGCTCGAGAACGCCATCGCCTCGGTGGCGGCCACCGCCGGGTCGACCAACGCCGTGCTGCACCTGCTGGCCATCGCCTACGAGGCGGGAGTCGCGCTGGGCGTCGACGAGTTCGACCCCATCGCCGCGCGCACCCCCGTCATCGCCGACCTCAAGCCGGGCGGGCGGTTCACCGCGGTGGACATGCACCGCGCCGGCGGCGAGCGCCTGCTGGCGGCGAGGCTGCGCGAGGCCGGCTTGCTGCGCGACGCTCCGACGTGCACGGGACGCACGCTCTTCGCCGAGATCGACCAGGCGAGCGAGACGCCGGGCCAGCAGGTGCTGCGGCCCCTCGGCCGGCCGGTCAAGCCGCGGGGCGGCTTCGCCATCCTGCGCGGCTCGCTGGCGCCGGGGGGGTGTGTCCTCAAGCTCGCGGGGCACGACCGGCAGCGTCACCGGGGGCCGGCGCGCGTCTTCGACGGCGAGGAGGCGGCGTTCGCGGCCGTCCAGGCAGGCGCCATCCAGCCGGGCGACGTCGTGGTCATCCGCTACGAGGGGCCGCGCGGAGGCCCGGGGATGCGCGAGATGCTGGCCGTCACGGCGGCGCTCGTCGGGCGCGGGCTGGGCGACTCGGTGGCGCTCGTCACCGACGGCCGCTTCAGCGGGGCCACCTACGGGATGATGGCGGGCCACGTCGCGCCCGAGGCCGAGCGCGGCGGCCCCATCGCGCTCGTGCGCGACGGCGACCTGATCACGGTCGACGTGGCCGCGCGCCGCCTCGACGTGGAGGCCGACCTGTCCGCCCGCGCCGCGGCCTTCGTGCCGCCGCCGCCCGCCCGCGTCGGCGGCGCGCTGGCCAAGTACGCCGCGCTCGTCTCGTCCGCGTCCGAGGGCGCCATCACGCGCCCGCCTGCACCACCCGGAGGTCCGTCCACATGAGCGAAGACAATCAGGGGAGCCCGAAGCGCGGCGCCGCGCGCGTGGCGATGATGGGTTACGGGGCAGAGGCCCGCCAGCAGGCGGTGCGCCTCCGCGCGCTCGGCCGCGAGGTGAACGTCGTCGTTCGCCCCGGCGGGATGAGCTGGATCCGCGCCCTGGCGGACGGCTTCCGTCCCGTCCTGGCCAGCGAGGCCGTGGCGCGATGCGAGGTGGTGGTGGTGCACGTGCCGGAGGCCGAGCAGCTGGCGGTCTGGGCCCACGCCATCGCGCCCCACCTCGCCCCCGGCGCGCTGGTCGTCTTCGCCCACGGCTCCGCGCTCTACTCCGGCACCGTCGAGCCCGATCCGCGCTTCGACGTCGTGCTGGTCACGCAGCGCGAGGCGGACGGCGAGAGGCAGGAGGCCTGCCGGGTCGCCGTGCACCACGACGCGACGGGGCGCGCGCTCGAGCGCGCCGAGGCCTTCGCCCGCGACGTCTCGGGCGTCTCGCGGATCGCCGCGACCACGCTGGCCTCCGAGGTGGAGAGCGAGCTGTCCGAGCTCGTCGCGCGCATGGGCGGCGTTCGCAAGGCGCTCGCCGAGTGGGACCGCGTCCTCGCCAACCCCGGGCACGAGCCGGACGAGGCCACGCTCACCTACTACGAGCGCCTGCGCGCCACCGTCCTGTCCCGTCGAGGCGCCGCGTGAAGGAGGGGCGACAGCGCACCGGCGCGCAGATCCTCTGGGAGGTCCTGGAGCGCGAGGGGGTCGAGGTGGTCTTCGGCTACCCGGGCGGCGCGGTGATGCCCGCGTACGACGCCATGCTCGAGTACCGCGTCCGGCACGTGCTGGTGCGCCACGAGCAGGGCGCCGCGCACATGGCCGACGGCTACGCCCGCGCGTCGGGCCGCGTCGGCGTGGCCCTCGCCACCTCCGGGCCCGGCGCCACCAACCTGGTGACCGGCATCGCCACGGCGATGCTCGACTCGATCCCCATGGTCTGCATCACCGGTCAGGTGTCGTCCAAGCTCATCGGTAGCGACGCCTTCCAGGAGACGGACATCACCGGCGTCACCCTGCCCATCACCAAGCACAACTACCTGGTCACGCGCGCCGCCGACGTCGCGCCCACGCTGCGGCAGGCGTTCTACGTCGCGCGCTCGGGGCGCCCGGGCCCGGTGCTGGTCGACATCACCAAGGACGCGCAGCAGGCCTCGACCGAGTTCGTGTGGGACGACGCGCCGGTGCGCCTGCCCGGCTACCGACCCGAGCGCCGCGCCAGCCCGGAGGACCTGCGCCGCGCGGTGGAGCTGGTCGACGCGGCGGAGCGGCCGGTGGTCTTCTGCGGCCACGGCGTGGTGGCCGCGGGCGCGGGCGCGCTGCTGCGCGACCTCGTCGAGAAGACCGGCATGCCCGTCGCCTCGACGCTGCTCGGCCTGGGCGGCTTCCCCGCCACGCACCCGCTCGGCCTGGGGATGATGGGCATGCACGGCGAGGCCTGGGTCAACCAGGCCATCCAGGAGGCGGACCTGCTGCTGGCGCTCGGCATGCGCTTCGACGACCGCGTCACCGGCAAGCTGGAGACCTACGCCGCCGGCGCGAAGAAGATCCACTGCGAGCTCGATCCGGCCGAGATCCACAAGAACGTGCGCGCCGACGTGGCGCTGGTGGGCGACGTGGCCGACACGCTGCGGGCGCTCGTCCCGGCGGTGGCGCGCCGCGACCGGCGCGCGTGGCTCGAGCGCATCCACGCCCTGAAGGGCGACTCGGCCGTGCGCGACATCCAGACGCTGCCCCACTGCGGCCGCCTCTTCGCCGCGCACGTCATGCACGACCTGTGGCGCATCACCGAGGGCAAGGCGCTGGTCGTCTCCGACGTCGGCCAGCACCAGATGTGGGAGGCGCAGTACTACAAGCACGATCTGCCGCGCAGGCTGGTCACCTCCGGTGGCCTGGGGACCATGGGCTTCGCCTTGCCCGCGGCCATCGGGGCCAAGCTGGCGTGCCCCGACGAGGAGGT
>DATBQU010000351.1:0-6114 GCA_036560665.1 Polyangiaceae bacterium | reverse complement strand
CACGAACCGCCCCGTCGCTCTCTCGCGCACGACCCAGTAGCCGAACCCGAGCAGGTCCCAGTGCCCGACGTAGCGCAGGAGCTTCGCCCACGCCTCCTCGCGCGTGAACGGCCGCCCGCCGATGTGGCGCGTCACGACCGGATCGGCCCAGAGAGCAGCGCAATCGTCGAGGTCGTCGCGGCCGTGGCCGCGCAGGGTGAGGCGCCCGGTGTCGAGGGTGGCGATTGTGGTCATGACGGGCGAGGGGCGACGTGCGAGAGAGGCCCCTCGCGCTCGAGAAGGAAGTAGCTCGGCGTCGGGACGCGGGCGAACCCCAGATCCACGTATGACCACCCGAGCAGCCGCTCCACGCTCCCCTCGTCGAGCGAGACGATCGGGTCGCGCATCCGGGAGAGCAGGCCCCCGTCCGGCGAATAGTCGATGAGCAGGCCCGCGGTCAGCCCCCGCGGGGTGCGCGGCGGCAGGGCCACGACGCGGTAGTGCCCGAAGGTGAAGCGGGCGCCGTCGCGCACGAGGGCGGTGGACGGGGCGTCGAGGCCGCGCTGCTGGACCCGCACGTTCCAGCCTCGCAGCTCGCCGGTCTTCGCGTCGCGGTGAAATGTCTTCTGGAACGTCTTCCACGTCAGCCGCTCCATCCAGCGCGGCAAGCCGAGGCTGATGCCGCGGTACTCCGAGTCGGCGAGGGCGTCCGCGTCGATGGTGTGGCCCTGCGCGAGCACGCGCGCCAGCTGCGCCCGGCCCATGCCGAGGAGCTCCTCGCGCGCGCCGGCCGTCGCCTGGATCGCCGTGGTCGTCACGGCCCGGAGCGTAGCGCATGCCGCCGGCGGCGCGCAGGGCGCGCACGGCGCGCACGGCGCGCACGCACGCGCATCATCTGCGCTGCGTTCCGCGGGTGGCCGGCGCCGATGACGCCGAAATCTGCCCCGGCAGCGTGGCACACGCGCTGCACGGGTGAAGCCCGTGACCCGCGGGCCCCTTCAACGGGTGATTCGGTCCGCCGGCAAGCGCGCGCTCGGTACGGTCGCTCGACGCCTGGTGCCGGCTCGCGAGGACCTCCCGCTCGCCACCTGGAGCCTCGAGCGGGATGCCTCCGGCGGGCTGTCGCGGGCGGGCGTCTCGCTCGGCGCGCTGCTCGACCGGTGGGGATCGCCGCTGCATGTGGTCGACCGCGCGCGCCTCGTCGCCAACGCGGCCGCCTTCGTGGCGACCCCCGAAGGCGCCGCGAGAGGCTGCGAGGCCTTCTACTCCTACAAGACCAATCCCGTCCCGGGGATCCTGCGCGTGCTGCACGCGCAGGGCGTCGGGGCCGAGGTCGCGAGCGCCTACGAGCTGTGGCTCGCGCTGCGGCTGGGGGTGCCGCCGGCCGCCATCGTGTTCGACGGTCCAGCGCGAACGGAGGAGGCGACCGAGCTGGCCTTGCGCCGGGGAGTGGGCCTCCTGAACCTCAACGCCCGGGCCGACATCGCCCCCACCGCGGCGCTGGCGCGCCGGCTCGGCGTTCGGGCGCGCGTGGGAGTCCGCGTCGTGATCCCCGGGTTCGAGGGCGGGCCGCTCGGCGAACGCATCGACACCGGGGCCGCCCTCGCCGCATTCCGCGAGGCGCTCGCGTGCCCGGAGCTCGAGGTGGTGGGCCTGCACTCGCACGCCAACGGCCGCATCGACTCGTTGCCACCGATCGACGCTCTGCTGTCCGGGTTGCTCGCGTTCGGCGACGAGCTTCGCGGAAGGCTGGGGCTGGAGCTCGGGGTGCTCGACGTCGGCGGCAACCTCGCCTGCCCGACGGTCCCCCTCATCTCGCCCCGCGCACGTCGGCTCGCGCTCACCTGCGACTGCGAGCCTCCGGCGCCGCAGGTGGGCGTCACGCTGTCGATCGGGGCGTACGTCAGCCGGGTCGTCGGGCGCGTCGAGCGACACTACGCGGCCGTCGGTCGCACCGCGCCGCGCATCTTCGTCGAGCCGGGCAGGGCCGTGAGCTCCGATGCGCAGATGCTGCTGTGCCGGGTCGAATCGATCCGCGACGCCGAGGCGGACGGTATCCGCTGGGCCGTGCTCGACGTCGGGATCAACGCGGCGGAGGCGGTGAGGAACGAGTTCCATCAGCTCTTGCCGCTCGCGTCACGGAGGGGCGCGCCTTCGAGGCTGTACCGCCTCTCGGGCCCGAGCTGCTCGCTCGGCGATCTGCTGTATCCGGCCTGGAGGCTGCCCGAGCTCGCGCCGGGAGACGGCCTGGCCATCATGGATTCGGGCGCCTACTTCGTCCCCTATTCGACGTGCTTCTCGCGGCCGCGTTCGGGGATCGTGATGCTGGACCGGGGCCGCACGGAGGCCATCCGGCGGCAGGAGACGTTCGACGATCTCGTGGTGCGAGACGAGGCGGCTTCGTGACCGCGACCCGGCCCGACGTGCTCCTCACGATGGCCGACTACCGCGGCACGCTGGCGGCAGC
Organism: Polyangiaceae bacterium; assembly: GCA_036560665.1. GTDB lineage: Bacteria > Myxococcota_A > Polyangia > Polyangiales > Polyangiaceae > Palsa-1150. Next base: position 3,668 of record DATBQU010000351.1, on the reverse strand, counting down.
GCGATCGCTGGGGAGAGCGGGCGTGCGCGTGACGGTGGCCGACGGGCGGCCCCTGGCGGTCGCGCGCTGGTCGCGCCACGTCCGGCGCCGCCTGGCGTGCCCCGACGTCGATGAGGAGCCGGAGCGCTTCGTCGAGTGGCTGCTGCGCTTCGGCGCGCGCGAGCCCGGGACGATCCTCTACCCCACCAGCGACGACATGTGCTGGCTGCTGGCGCGGCACCGTGGCGACCTGTCCCGTCACTTCGTGCTGTGGATGCCGGACGTCGACGTCCTCTACTCATTCCTCAACAAGCGTCGCCTGTACGACGCGTGTACGCGGCTGGGGATCGCGAGGCCGGCCACCTGGGCCCCCCGCTCGGCGGCCGACGTCGAGCGCATCGCGCGCGAGGCTCGTTTCCCGGTCGTCGTGAAGCCGCAGACGCAGGTGATGTTGCGCCCGCACGCCAAGGGGCGCTTCGTCGGGAGCGCCGCCGAGCTGCCCGCCGCCTATCGCGAGTTCGTCCGCGCCACGTCGTACGGGCGCCTGCTCCGCGACTGGGACCCCGAGGTGACGCAGCCTCTCGTCCAGACGTTCGAGGGACGGCAGGCGGAGGGCGTGTACAACCTCAGCGGGTTCGTCGACGAGACGGGCCGGGCGTTCGTGACCGCGGCGTCGCGAAAGGTCCTGCAGTGGCCGCCGGTGCTGGGCGTGGGCCTCTGCTTCGAGGAGGCCGAGGTCGTCCCCGAGCTCGCCGACGACGTCGCCAGGCTGTGCGCCGACCGCGGCTACTTCGGGGCCTTCGAGGTGGAGTTCGTCGTGGCGGACGGGCGTCACCTGCTGATCGACTTCAACCCGCGTTTCTACGGTCAGATGGGGTTCGACATCGCGCGGGGCCTCGACCTACCGTGGCTGGTCTACCTCGCTGCCGTGGGCGACGGAGAGGCGCTGCGCGCCGCCGTGGGGGACGCGCGCCGGCACGCGAGCGTCCGCGGCGCCCACGTCTATTGCGACCGGGTGGAGCTCGAGCTCGCCCAGGGCGTACTGCGCCTGGCCGGGCGTGGCCCCGGCGACCGGGAGAAGTGGGGCCGCTGGCTGTCGGCACACCGGGAGGGTCGCGTCGACGCGGTGCTCGATCCTCGCGACTGGATGCCGGGCGTCGCCGAGGCGCTCGGCGCCTTGCTCCGACGCGCGCGCCACCCCCGCAGCGAGTGGCGCTCGGCCCGGCGGGGATGATCAGCTCGCGCCACGGCCGGCGAGCACGACCGGCACGGTCTTGACCAGGAGAGTGAGGTCGGCCGCCAGGCTCCAGTGATCGATGTACCGCAGGTCGAGCATCATCCAGTCCTCGAAGCCGATGGCGTTGCGCCCGCTCACCTGCCAGGTGCACGTGAGCCCGGGCCGCACGGAGAGGCGCCTTCGCTGCCACGCCTCGTAGCGCGCGACCTCGCCCGGGATGGGCGGCCGCGGACCGACCAGCGCCATGTCCCCGCGCAGGACGTTCACGAGCTGCGGCAGCTCGTCGATGCTGTACTTGCGGATGAAGCGACCCACCGGCGTGATGCGTGGATCGCGCTTCATCTTGAAGACGGGACCGGCCTGCTCGTTGCGGGACTGGAGCGCGGCCAGCCTCGACTCGGCGTCGGCGATCATCGAGCGGAACTTGAGCATGGCGAAGCGGCGGCCGTGGAGGCCGACGCGCTCCTGGCCGAAGAGCACCGGTCCGCGGGACGTGGCCTTGACGGCCAAGGCGGTGAGGGCGAGCAGAGGGGACAGCAGCAGGAGCGCGATGCCGGACACGAGGATGTCGACCAGGCGCTTGAGGGCGAGCTGCAACGGCTTGGGCCGGGTCTCCAGATAGTGGAGGTATCCGTCCTCGACCGCCCTGCGGTTCGCGGGCACGGCGCGAGCGATCCGGTAGGCGCACGCCGGCACCGCGAAGGGCACGCCGAAGCGCTCGCAGGTCTGGATCGCCGCCTGGACGGCCGCGCCGTGAGCCGGCTCGGTGGTGGCCAGGAAGACCTCGTCGACCACGCGCTCCCGCAGGAGTCGCTCCAGGTCACCGCTCGTCCCGAGCAGGGCCGCATGCAGTCGCGTGTTGGGCGCCTCGTCGTCGAAGCGCACGTACCCGACGAGGCGGCGCGCGCGGTTTCCTTCGAGGATGTCGTTCCCGGTGTGCCGTCCGAGCGGTCCCGTGCCGAGGATGACGACCTCCCGCGGTGAGGATGGAGCCATGATTGTTCTCTTCCGGAGCACCCGCCGTGCCTGCGGCGCGCGAGCGTCCAACCGCGCGACGACACTGGGCTTCGTCCTGCCCTTCTCCCGCGCGCGCCTCCCGTGCGCGCGAAGACGATGCGCTCGCGCGAAGACCTTGCCCCTACTGCGGCGGCGGCTCGGAGCAGACGCCGTTGATGCAGGTGACGCCCTTCGAAGCGCCGCAGCAGTCGCTGGTCTGGGCGCACTTGTCGCCGTTCTGCGAGCAGCCGCTCGACGTGGACGAGCACTGGAGCCCCCCGTCGGGCCCCGCCCCGCAGTAGCCGCCGCAGCACTCCGTCCCCGACTGGCAACCGAGCCCGTTGCCCTTGCACGGATCGAGCGCCCAGTAGCCCCGCATGTTGAGCGTCGTCGGATCCTGACCCGGCAGGTAGAAGGCCGCGTGGCTGGGGTCCTTCCCCGGCTGCGGCGCCTCGTCGAACGCAGCGACCCAGAGCTGCTTCACCCCGTTGCCCTCGGCCACGAAGGCCGGCCCGGTGAGGGCGTTGCCCCAGGTGCGCCGGGAGTGGAAGACGACCCAGAAGTAGCCGCCCGCGGCGACGGGCGCGAACGTCGGCTCGTAGTCGAGGTCGCGGTCGCGCGCGCCGGCGGCGAACGGGTAGCTGGCGCCGTTGAGCGCGTCGAGGGGGATCTCCGTTCCCGGGCTGGCGACGCTGACGACGAAGAGGTCGCCGGCGATGCCCAGCGAGCCCAGGCCGGGACCGCGCTGGTAGACGATCCACTTGTGGTCGGGGGAGGCCGTCGGGAACTGGATCTGCGGCAAGCTGGCGTTGCTCGCGGAGGCGACGATGAGCCGGTCGTTCGTCGCCTTCTTGCCCACCGGGTCCCAGTCGTAGGCGCGGAGATCGTGCGTGGTGGGGTCGACGTAGGCGAGCAGCTGGTCGTCGGGGGAGAAGGCCGGCATCCAGAGCTGGTGGCCCTCCAGGCCCGTGCTCGCGATCGCCGCCGCGCTCGTGGAGTCGAACGCTCCGGTCTGCTGGGCGATGTTGCCGCGCAGCGGGGCGAAGTCCTCGACGACGACGGTCCCGTCGGCCGACACGGCCGGCAGCGCCCACTCCGAGGCGCCGCTGCCGTTGCTGGAGAACCCCGAATAGAGGTTCGCGTTGCCCTGGAGGTCGTAGTCGAACGACGTCTCCTGCGGCCAGGTCCCCTCGTTCATGAGGAGGCGCTGTCCGTTGGCGGAGACGGTGTGGCACGAGGGGCAGGTGACGCTCGACCCCAGGAAGTCGTCGGGCGCCGAGGCGCCGGGCTTGATGCGCATGACGCGGCCGGTGTTGATCGCCCAGTAGTAGATGGTGCCGCGCATCGAGGCCGGGGCGACGGTCCACTGCAGGTCGCTGATGATGGTCGCCTGCGTGCCGTCCCACCGCGACACCTTCAGCTCCGCTGCGCCGGTGGTGGAGTCGACGAACTGCTG
>DATBQU010000350.1:0-9014 GCA_036560665.1 Polyangiaceae bacterium | reverse complement strand
GTCGTGGGTGTGCTCCCTGGAGACCCGATCCTTGCTGCACGTCCAGAGCGCGACCTGGCCCCCGTCGGCGCCGTCGAAGACGTAACCCTCGACCCCCTCGGTGTATTGCGACGCGGGCGCGATGCGGTTCAGCGGGTTCTTCACGAAGCGCGGGAAGTCGGCCAAGAGTCACCCTCCGGGAGCGGCTAGAAGACGTTCGAACCGGCGTGCGGCGCGTTGCGCCCCGGCGTGGTCCGCGGGGCAGTGGTCCTGCGCGAGGGGGACAGGGCAGGCGCCGAGGGGGCCGCGCCCGTCGCAGGGGGTGGGTCGGCGGGCGATGTGGCGGGAGGCGTCGTCGCACGCTCGACGGCGACGGGCTCTGCGCCCGTCGTCACCGCCGGAGGCGCCGGCTCCCGGAACGCGCCGAGCGCGATCCAGATCCCCAGCGCAAGGACGGAGGCGATGGCCCCGGCGAGCAGCCAGCGGCGCTCGCGCCTGCCGAGGAGCGGAGGGACGGCCCTCGGCAGCTTGACGGTCGGCGCCGCGATGCGCTCGCGACGCGCCGGAATGCGCACCGTGCCTCCGGGTCCCAGCTCGCGGCGAGCCGCCGGCGCTGGCGCCGCAATGAGGCGCGCACCGCTCTGAGCGATGGGGGGCGTCGGTGGCTCCACGGTGGCCGCCTCTTCCGGATCCACGGCGGCAGCCTCCTCCGGATCCACGACGCTCTTTCTCGCGCTCCCGCCCTGCAGCGCCGCGGCCGCCACCGCGCGCCAGCGATTCGTCGCCGTCCGCAGGGGGCCGCGAAACGCGCGCGTGGTCACGGTGAGCCACGACTGCGTGGCCGGGGTGAGCGCCGGTCGAGAGCGCGGCAGCACACGGGCGCGCGCGGTCCGGGTCGCTTCCAGGTGCTCCGGCGCGGGCGCGGCCGGGCGCGTGGGGCGCTCGTCGTCCTCGAAGCCCAGTTCCTCGTTCGCCGTCGACGTGCGGTCCTGCTTCATGGCAGCTATCCGCATAAGGATATGGTGCCGGGCACTCAGCGGCCACAGCAAACGGCGAGGGCGCGCCGTCGCACCTGCCCGTTCAATGGTGCCCCCTGTAGACTGTCTGGGCCGATGGCCCCCTCGAGCGCCGCCCGCGTTCTCCAGCGCCTCACGGCGAAGCTCGTCGATCGCCCGCTCGAGGCGGAGTTCGCGCGCGAGAGCTTCGAGCTGACCATCCGGCCGGTCACGCGGTTCACGGTCAGCCTGAGCGCCGCCGTCTTTCTCGCCTACGGCGTCCACGACTACCTGGTCATGCCCGCCGCGATGGTCCACCACGCGTGGGGCGTCCGCTACGGCCTCGCGGTCCCGATGTTCGCCCTGGTGTTGCCGCTGATGTGGACGCGCTTCTACGCGCGGCTGCACCGCCCGGCGCTCCTTCTCTTCGGTCTCACCTTCAACGCGGTCGTCCTGTTGCTCGGCGCGATGGCGGGCGGCGACGTGGGCGCCCTCCAGACCTCGTACGCGCCGCTCTTCGTCGTGCTGGGCCCTTTCATCGTGCGCTTCGACGTCGCCTACGAGGTCGCCTTCGCGCTCCTCACCGTGGTGCTCTACAACGTGATCGCGCTCGAGCTCGGCCACGACAGCCTGGTGGTCCGCGTGTCGATCAACATGGCCATCGTGTCGATGGGGTTCCTCGGCGCCCTCGTCGCCCGCCAGATGGAGGCCCAGGCGCGCGAGGCGTTCCTGCAGCGCCGCACCATCCGCTCGCAGCTCGAGGCCCTCGACGCGGAGAAGAAGAAGTCGGACGCGCTCTTGCTCAACGTGCTCCCCGCGGCCATCGCCGAGCGACTGAAGTCGGAGAACCGGCCCATCGCGGACGGCTTCCAGGACGTCTCCGTCCTCTTCGCCGACATCGTCGGCTTCACGCGGCTCTCCGCGCGCCTGACGCCGCAGGAGCTGGTGGGGCGCCTCAACCAGCTGTTCTCGGCCTTCGACGATCTGCTCGACCGGTTCCGGCTCGAGAAGATCAAGACCATCGGCGATGCCTACATGGTCGTGGGCGGGCTCAACGGCGGCCCCGATCACGCGCTCGCCCTGGCCGAGCTCGCCCTCGACATGCTCGCGCGCATCCGGGAGCTCGCCGCGAGCTACGACGAGGACTTCAGCGTGCGCATCGGCATCCACACCGGGCCGGTGGTGGGCGGCGTCATCGGCAAGAAGAAGTTCATCTACGACGTGTGGGGCGACACGGTGAACATCGCCAGCCGGATGGAGTCGACCGGCGCGCCCGGCGCCGTGCAGATCTCGGGCGAGACCTACCGCCGCATCCGGAACATGTACGTGTTCGAGGACCGGGGCGAGATCGAGGTGAAGGGCAAGGGCCCCATGAGGACGTGGCTCATCAAGGAGCGAAGGAAGGGCGTGCACGTCGACCGTGCGACCCTCGTCGCATGACCGGGTCCGCGGCGGAGCCCCCCCGGGCTACTGCGGCACGCCGCCGCTCGACGGCGGGACGGTGTCGGGGATGACGCAGGACGAGAGGTCGAACAGCATGAACTCGAGGGCCTTCTCCTGCGGGGACAGGTCGGCGGTCGCGCACCCGCCGGGCGGGTTCTGGCTGTCGGCGGAGCCGCCGCCGACGTGCAGGTCGCTGAAGACCGCTCGCCCGCAGTAGTTCGGCGCGCCGCCGTCGGGGTTGGCCGGCGCGTTCACCGGAGTGTCGAAGGAGAAGTACATCGTGTTCGGCGTGGCGTCGTCGACGATCCAGGGCTGCGACGGCTTGTTGGCCGGGCCGACCACGGAGTTGAACCGCGGCTGGATGATCGGCAGCTCCTGCGGCGGGGCACCGTTCACGCCGAGCGCCTTGTTGAGCCCCAGCCACTGGAAGAGGGCGACGCCCTTGGCGAACGGCTGGGTCGAGCCGTTGAGGGTCTGCACGATCTTGCCGTTGGCCTGGTTGCCGAGGCCGCCGCTGCCGGGCGCCCACGCGGACAGGGCGGTCCCCCAGTCGGCGGGCGCGGCGTAGGCCTGGTTCGAGCCGATCGGGCCGGCGAACCATGCGTAGTGGAAGTGCGAGGCGAAGCCGCGGCCGCCGGCGTTCAGGTACTGCTCGAGCACGGCCGGGTTCGCGTTGTAGGTCTCGGCGCCCTCGCAGGACAGCAGCACGATGTCGTACGGCATCATGTGCGCCTGCGAGTCCCACAGCGTCGTCGAGCTGGGAGGCGCGCCTTGCATGCCGGGGTTCTCGGGCCTGCCGACGCCCCCTCCGCCTCCTCCCCCTCCGCTCTTGCCGCCCGCGAAGACGTGGATGTGCCCCGAGCCCCCGGCGCCCGCGGCATACTCGCTGTCGGGCAACCCGATCCGCTTCAGCAGGCACTCGAGCGTATCGGCCGAGCCGGTGGAGACGGCGATGTCCGGAATGTTGTCGTCGGTGTCGCCGGCCGCCACCGTGGCGGGCAGCGAGAGCGACTTGTCCGCCTGCGGCGCGTCCTGACACTGCGTGGTGTTGACGTGCACGAGACGCCGCCACTTGCCGACCTGCAAGACGAGCGGGACGTTGGGTCCGACGGGAGCGTTGGTGAGCTTGAAGGCGCCGTCGACGCCGGTGGCGGTGCTGACCACCGCGCCGCTCTTGAAGAGCGCCCCGCAGTTGCAGGCGTCGCCGCCGGTCGGTACCCCCTTGGGCAACGCGACGAGGGGCGCGCCGGGCACGTACACCGCGATGTTGTAGAGGCCGTTCTTGAGCGCCGGGTCGTAGACCTTGCCGCTGATCGACGTCGTCCCTCCGCCCGAGCAGGATACGTCGCACTGGTCGCCCGGGGGACACTGCGCGCCCGCGGTGCCGCCGCTGGAGCTGCCGCCGCCGTCGTCGCCGATCAGGTTGCCGCCGCCGCTGCTCCCGCCGCTCCCGCCGCCGTCGCCGCCGAACGGATTGAAGTTGCTCCCGCCCCCGCTGCCTCCGCACGCAGCGGGCAGGCACACCACGGCGAAACCAGCCACCGCGGCGAGGGAAAGGAGGCGACGAACCAGGGTGCTCGAGGGCGTCGAGAGATCCATCCGCATCCTTTCCTATGGCCGCGCCCGCGCCGATCCTCCACGAGAATCCTCGGCATGAGACGGAACCGTGAGGAAACCCGCATCAATTGCAGGGTGATGGCAGCAGGCCGCTAGGCTGCAACGCCACCCCATCGCAGGCCCCACCGCACTGCGCTCACGAGCACGTTCCACTGGGGGCGGGAGGGCATTCCGAGGCCAGAGGCGACATGCGCGTCCGACAGCTCCGGCGGTGCGTGCTGCTCGCACAGATCGAGGAACGCCTCGTGCGCCGCGACGACCTCCGCGCGGGCCCGGGCGTCGAGGCGGGAAAGGAGCCACGCGTGCAGGTCCCAGGCGAGCTCGGCGTGAACCATCTCGTCGGCGGCGATGCGCGCCAGGATCGAGGAGAGCTCGGGGTCGGGGCAGCGGCGACTCTGGAGCTCGAGGAGCGCCGCGCCCAGCGCCTCGCGCCCGCAGCCCTCTACGGCGTTCTCCACGGCGATGTCGCGCAGCGAACGCGTGGTGGCCGGGGTCGGCCGCGCCCGCGTGCGAGGCACCGTGCAGCCCCGCGCGGCGGCGGCCCGGCGCAGCAGGCGCGCGTGGGTGACCTCGTCGCGCGCCGCCCGGCGCGTACGCGCCACCAGCTCCCGCGGCGCGCCGTGGTCGGCGAGCTCGCGCGCGAGCTGCTCGAAGGCGCGCACCGCCGCGGTCTCGAGCGCGGCGTTCCGCGCGAGCACGCTGCCGAGGGCGTCGCCCTGCGCGCCGCCTCCGCGCCGCCCACGCCGCGCCACGAGCATCAGCCCGGCGGGGAAGCGCCCGCCTCCGCAGAGGCACTCGATGCTGACGTCCCCGGCATCGGCGACGAAGACCTGGCAGCCGAAGTTCTGTGCTCCGCAGGGGACGGTGCACGCGGGGGCCTGGTTGTAGCCGACGACCATGCCCGGCGGGATGCACGTGTAGCCGACCATCGCGCACTGGTTCTGCGGACCGGTGGGAACGCACCCCGAGTCGGGCGGCGTGGACGCGTCGTGCGTGTCGCCGTCGTGCGACGCATCGGTCGGCGAGCCCGTGTCGTGGCCGGCGTCGGAGGGGACGGCGGCGTCGGTCCCTTCGTCGGGCTGATCGGCGGCGTCGCCGGGGTTGCCCGCATCCGACGGGTTGCCGAGCGCCTCGATCGACCCTCCGCAGGCGGCCGCCGGGGCCGTGCACACCGCGGCGGCCAGGGCCTTCAGCGCGGCGGACCGTAGAATGAGCGTCAATCCAAGCGGCTTTCGCATGATGGCCGGGCCTCTCCGAGCTCCAAGAGCAAGCTCCGCACCGGCGCGAAATGCAGGCTTTTCCCGCGGATGGGCCCGTCGGGGGTGTGCCGGCCTGTGTCGGCGCGGCGCCTGGTGGGGCTTGACCGTCGCCCGGCCCCGCGGGAGCGTGAAGGCGGAAGGGGGTGCCCCATGACGAGCCCCGTTGCTGCGAAGGTTGCCCCGAGGCCTGTCGTCTCGGTCCCGAAGAACGCCACGGTCATGGACGCCGTCCGTGCGATGACGGACCGGAACGTGGGAGCGTTGGTGGTCCTCGACGAGGGCCGGCTGCTCGGCGTGTTCTCGGAGCGCGACGTGGTGGCGCGCGTGGTGCTCAAGCGGCTGAACCCCGAGACGACGCCCGTCGCCGAGGTCATGACCACGTCCGTGGTCACCGTTCGCGAGAGCACCGATCGCTCGTCGGTGCTCCGCCTCATGCACGAGAAGCGTTTCCGCCACCTGCCGGTGGTCGACCAGGAGGGCCACGTGCTCACCATGCTGTCGATGCGCCAGCTGCTGCACGCCGAGGTGCAGGACCTCAAGCAGACCGTGTGGGAGCTGGCGGCGGAGACCGCGATCGACGGCCCCGGGGGCTGAAGTCGCCGGCGAGGCCATGCTAGGAGTGGCCCCCCATGTACTTCCAGGAAGTCATCCTCGCCCTGCAGGACTTCTGGTCGAAGCGCGGTTGTCTCATCGTGCAGCCGTACAACTCCGAGGTCGGCGCGGGCACCTACAACCCGGCCACCTTCCTGCGCGCCATCGGCCCGGAGCCGTGGAAGGTCGCCTACGTCGAGCCCTCGCGGCGTCCGACCGACGGGCGTTACGGCGACAACCCCAACCGCACGCAGCAGTTCCACCAGTACCAGGTCATTCTCAAGCCCTCGCCCATCGACATCCAGGATCTGTACGTCGAGTCGCTGCTCGCGCTCGGCACCAGACCCGACGAGCACGACGTCCGCTTCGTGGAGGACGACTGGGAGTCGCCCACGCTCGGCGCCTGGGGCCTCGGCTGGCAGGTGTGGCTGGACGGCCTGGAGATCTCGCAGTTCACCTACTTCCAGCAGGTGGGCGGCATCGACTGCAAGCCGGTGAGCGGCGAGCTCACCTACGGGCTCGAGCGCATCTGCATGTACCTGCAGAACGTCGAGTCGTTCTGGGACATGCAGTGGGCGCCGGGCGTGCCCTACGCCGAGCTGGTCAAGCGCGGCGAGTGGGAGTGGTCGACGTACAACTTCGAGCAGGCCGACACCGCGGCGCATTTCGCCGCGTTCGACCAGGCCGAGAAGGAGTGCAAGCGTCTGCTCGCGCTGGGCGGCGACGACCCGATGAAGAAGCTGGTGCTGCCCGCCTACGACTTCGTGGTCAAGGGCGCGCACGCCTTCAACGTGCTCGACGCGCGGGGCGCCATCGGCGTGACCGAGCGGCAGCGGTTCATCGGGCGCGTGCGCGCCATGGCCAAGGGCGTGGCCGAGGCGTGGCTCGCGCAGCGCGAGGCGATGGGCTTCCCGCTGCTCGAGAAGCGCGCGGCGGCGGAGTGACGCGATGCGAACGAACGCTCTCGTGGTGGGGCTCGCCATCGTCTCCGTTGCCGCCTGCGGCGGCTCCGCCCCGGACGCGCGCTACCCCGCGCGGGAGGACGGCTGCCCGGTCAAGGCCTTCCCCGGGGCGCCGACCTTGCCCGTCGACGAGCTCGGCGTGGTCAAGATCGAGTGCGCGTCGGGCGGCGGTACGTGCGAGCGGCAGCTGATGGACCAGGTCTGCCGGCGCGGCGGTGACGTGCTGTGGGGGACGGCCGACAACGCGCTCACCGCGACGTCGCTGAGCGCGCACGCGGCGCACTCCAGGCGCGCGACCCAGGGCCCGCGGGAGCGCGGGTGCACCGTGCAGGTCATCTCCGGCGGCGGCTCGCCGCCCATGCCCACCGAGAACATCGGCCCGGTGACGGCCTTCTGCAGCCCCGACGACTCGGCGGCGGCGTGCCTGCGCGAGCTCGAGGACCAGGCGTGCCAGCTGGGCGGCGACGTGCTGTGGCAGGTGGACGGGCCGACGCCCGAGTCGACCTCCAACGGCCCCGGCCAGCGCATGCACGGCCGGGCCGCTCACACCAAGTAGCGGGCGCCCCTCACTCCAGGCACTTCTCGAAGGAGTCTGCGGTCGGCGCGCGCATCGCGCAGTCGAACTCGGCCTGGCTCACCTCGGAGCTGCAGTTCTTGAACGCGTCGTCGCCACGGGCCTCGCTCTTCTCGCGCTGCTGCTCGGCCTCGATCTGGGCGGCCGACGCGTCCGGGAGCTTCTCGGTCACCACCAGCCGCGCGTAGCGATCGACGAGCTGCTCGCACTGCGTCGCGCTCGCCTTCGCCTTGCACCCGAGCACGAGCGCGGCGCAGGCGAAGAGGCCCATCGCGACCCTGGGGTCGGGGGTGCCCCTCAGTGAAGGCACTTGTCGAGCTCCTCGGTCGTGGACGCGCCGCGCACGCAGGCCATCGTCTTGTCGGTGACGCGGAGGCTCTCGCACGACTTGAGCTCGTCGCCGAGCTTGCTCCGCACCTCCGCCTCGCGCGCCGCGACGAGCTTCGGATCGGTCTCGTCGGTCTCCTTCATCGACAGCTCGACGCTCCGGTCCACGATGAGCTGGCAGTCTGCCGGCGTCGCGCGCCGCCCGCAGCCGCTCAGCTCTACCGCGAAGAGCGCGAGAGGCACGAGCTGCACAGCATGGGGTGAGGCGAGCCGCACGCGCCGCACGGACTAGCACGTTTTGGCTGCCTTCGAGCGCGAATGGTAAGCTCGTGCGGCAGTGACGGCAGCAGCCAGGCGCGCGGCATCGAACGGCTCGGCGTCGACGCCGGAGGACATGCTCCACAAGGCGATGGCGGCGCGATCGTCCGCGGCCCGGGCGCGGTGGGCGCGGCAGGGCCTGGCGGTTCGGTCGCCGCTCGACAAGACCACGCAGGCGATGCTGCTGAGGCAGCTCTACCTTTCCCACTACGAGGCGCGCCGGTTCGAGCGCGCGCGCGAGGTGGCGCTCCAGGCGATCGAGCTCGGTGTCCTGGCCGACGTGCTCCAGCAGGACGCGGCGCGCGCGGCCGTGGCGGCGGGGGACGTCGAGGCGGCGATCGAGCACCTGCGCGTGGCGGCACGACGCGGCCCCGCGTCGCGACGGCCGTTCCACTTCTGGACGCTGGGCGGCCTGCTCTTCATGGAGCACCGCTACGCCGAGGCCATCGCCGCGCTGGGCCGAGCGGTGCGCTGGGGAACGCGCGACAAGCCGCTCTACCGGGCGCACCTCGCCCTGGTGCGCCTGGCTGCGGGCGACCGCGTCGACGATCTGCAGTCGAGCATCGACGAGCTCGCGGGCGCGCCGTGCGGCCAGGGCTACGGCCGATTCGTGCTGGGTCACCTGGCCTACGCGGCGGGGGAGTGGCCTGCTGCGCAGCGCTACCTCGCCGCCTTCGTCCGCCGGACCGAGGCCGCGCGCCCGGCCCTGAGCATCGCCCTCGACGCCGAGCTCAAGATGGCGCGGGCCACGCTCTCCAAGATGTCCGCGAACTGACTGCGTCAGCGGACACTTGCAGCGAGGGCCGAAAGGGCTTGCTGGGCGTACGACGATCCAGGAGCGGATGTCGGTCTCGCCGGGCGGCAGGCGCTGCGCTCGTGCTTTCGCTATGATTCCTCGGGTGTTCGATCCGCGGCCCGAGCCATGCCTGATCTCGTCGCTCGCAGAACA
>DATBQU010000349.1:0-12272 GCA_036560665.1 Polyangiaceae bacterium | reverse complement strand
CCGCAAGGCGATGCGCGCGTGATCCTCGTGCTGCCGCATGAGAAGCCAGTAGGCCGAGACGGCCGCGACCACGAAGGCGCCGGTCATCGCGGCGGCGCTCATGACGTGCGCATACTCCCAGAGGGCCCAGGGGTTGAGGAGGTAGGCCCCGGCGTCGACGAGGGTGAGCCGACCGCCCTCGCCGGCCGCGAATCCCACCGGGTGTTGCATGAAGGCATTGGTCACGACGATGAAGTAACCGCTCGTCCACGACCCGAGGAAGAGCATCACCGCGCTGAAGAAGTGGGCCCGCGGGCTCAGTTTCTTCTCTCCGAAGAGAAAGAGCCCGAGGAAGCTCGCCTCGGCGACGAAGGCGAGCATCCCCTCCAGGGCCAGCGTGAAGCCGATCACGCCGCCGGTGGCGTCGCTGAAGCGCGCCCAGTTGGTACCGAACTGAAACTCCATGGGGATGCCCGTCACCACGCCGATGGCGAAGTTGATCCCGAAGATGCGGCCCCAGAAGCGCGCCAGATCGGCGCAGCGCGCGCGATGGGAGTCCGCGCCGCGCAGCGCCCTGATCTTGAGCCACACGATGAGGAGCGCCAGCCCCATCGTGAGCTGCGGGAACAGGTAGTGAAACGTGACGGTGAACGCGAACTGGAAGCGGTGCCAGCCGAGCGCGGTCATGGGCCGCCGGCGAGCGTAGGGCCGGGACCGCCCGGTGGGTAATAATGAAGCGAGGTGTTCCCACGCGGCCCGGGTCGCGCGTTAACCATACGACGGACCCGAAATGCGCCGCTTCCTTCGCCACCCCCTCCTTTCCCGGCTCGGCTTGCTCTGCCTCGCCGGTGGACCGTGCTCGCTACTCTCTGTGCCTGTGGCCCACGCCGACCCGGCGCCCCATCCCCACCCGTACGCCATCGTCGTCGGCAGCAACACCGGGGGCGCGGGCCAGGAGCCGCTGCGCTACGCCGAGGACGACGCCCGGCGCGTCGCCGACGTCCTGCGTCAGCTCGGCCACTACGAGGGGGCCGACGTCCGAGTCCTCCTCCACCCCGACGCCGCTCATGTCCTGTCCGCCATCGACGAAGTGGCCGGCCTCGTGCGCGGCGGCATCGACCACGGCGAGCAGGCCGTGGTCACCTTCTACTATTCGGGGCACGCGCGCGCCAACGCCGTCAACCTCGGCGGCGACGAGCTGGCGCTGACCACGCTGCGCGAGAAGCTGCGCGCCGTTCCTTCGGGCCTCACCATCGTCGTCCTCGACGCCTGCCAGAGCGGCGCCTTCTCCCGCATCAAGGGCGCCGAGCCTGCCGCGGACTTCACGTACAACTCCGTCTCGGCGCTGACGCAGAAGGGGCTCGCCGTAATGGCATCCAGCTCGTCGCAGGAGCTCAGCCAGGAGTCCGACGAGCTGCGATCGTCGTACTTCACGCACCACCTGACCACCGCGCTGCGCGGCGCGGGCGACGCCGACGGCGACGGGCGCGTGTCGCTCGACGAGGCCTACCGATATGCGTACCGGCGCACGCTCGTCTCCACGGCGCGAACGCAGGTGGGCGAGCAGCACGTCACGCTCGAGACCGATCTGGCCGGCCAAGGCGAGGTCGCCGTCACCTTCCCCGCCGAGGCGCGCAGCCACCTCGAGCTCCCGGGCCCGCTCGACGCACGCGTGCTGGTCCAGCACCGGCCGAGCGGCGCAGTGGTGGCCGAGCTCCAGAAGGCGCCGGGCCCGCCGATCCGCCTGGCCTTCGCCGCCGGCCCTTACGACGCCATCGTCCGGCAGAAGAGCGGCATCCTCCAGTGCCGCTTCTCGCTCTCGGACGACGCCGTGACGACACTGGATACCTCGGGCTGCACCCCGGTCACGCCCGATCACACCACGGCCAAGGGCGAGGCCGGCGCGCGCGAGCCTCGCGAGATCGACCGCTGGGAGATCGAGGGCGGCATCGGCTTCACCTCCGGCACCACCGACGGCTACACCGATCGCCTCCAGGAGTTCGGCTACGACCAGCAGAAGGACATCCTCGGCCTGCCGCGCGGCCGCCTCGCGCTCGGTGCCTCGCGCAAGTTCATGCGCCACATCGCCGGCGTGGCGCAAGTGATGACGCTGGGAGGCGACACCTACGAGCGATCGATCGCGGGCAGCACCGACACCACGAGCTTGAGCGCGTACGGCGGCGCCCTCTACATACGCGCCTTCACCGACGTGGCCGAGCCCTGGCTCGGGGTCTACGGGCAGGCGGGCGCGGGCATGACCCTGGGTGTGCTGGACTTCAAGACGCAGCAGACCGGCGTCGCCCCCTCGACGACGACCACCTACGCCGGCTATCTCCTGAGCGGAGCCGTCGGAATGACGCTGCGGTTCGACCACTACCTGACGATGTTCGTGCAGGCCGGCTACGACCGCGCGCCCGCCATCAACAACCTCATCGGCGACACGCACGACAGCGGCGGCCTGTCGGGCGTCCTCGGGGCGCGCTGGCGCCTGGGAGACGATCGATGGTGACCATCAGCAGCCTTCCTCGCCTCGGCACCCTCGTCCTCGCGGCCGCCGCGCTGTCTGCCATCGGCGCCGACTGCGAAGGCAACATCGTCAAGGATCCCACGTTCCGCGACTGGTGCGGCGACACGCTGTGCTCGTGGCACCTCGACGCCGGGAACATCAAGCGCGTGCCCACCTGGAACCAGAACGACTTCGGAGTCTCCTTCGAGGACGGACCGACGGTCATCTCTCAGGTCACCGACGAGAACCAGGCGACGTGCATCCTCTTCACCACGGTCGCAGACATCGATCCCTCGGCGCAGATGTCGGTGTGGGTCGACTTCAACGATGACGGGACCTTCGAATCCATGCCCACCCTCGGCGCCACGCGGTGGCACCAGGTCCAGGCGGAGATCACCGCGCCGGCGGCCTACAACGGCATCCGCTTCGTCGTGCGCAAGGACGGAACGGGCACGGCCGTGCTGGCGGAGATGCGCATCCAGTCGAGCACAGGTTGCACGGCGGCCCCGCCCACCATCGCGGACCTCGCCATCGGCGAGCGGTGCGCGAACGACGCCGACTGCGCGTCCCGGGTGTGCCAGACGGTCTTCCTGTCCAAGGTCTGCGCGCAGTGCTCGGCGTCGCAGCCGTGCGCGGACAACGCAACCTGTCAGACCGGCACCTTCGGCTTCGGCCAGTGCAGCCCGGGCCAGCACCTCGGCGCCAAGGACGACCCCTGCATCACGGGCGACGACTGCGCCAGCGGCTCCTGCAAGGGGGCCACGATCATCCCCGGCGACCTGACGGCCGAAGGAGGAGCGTGCGACCCCACCCAGCCCGCGAGCACGAGCAACTGCTACGGCGATACCGTCCGCGGCGGCACGTGCCTCTGAGAAATGGACGCTTATGACCGCTACGCGCGCGCCCTCGTTCGCAAGGCCGAGCGCATCCTTTCCAACCGCGAGGACGCGCGTGACGTCGTGCAGGGCCTCTTCGCCGATCTGCTCGGGCGCAGAGACGTGCCGCTCGACCTTCCTTACCTCTATCGCGCCGTCACCAACCGGTGCCTCACCCTGCTGCGCGATCAAGCCAACCGCGCCCGCCTGCTCGAGCGCCGTGACGACACGCTGGCCCCGGCGTCGCGCACCCCGTGTGACGACCACGTCATCGGCA
This sequence comes from Polyangiaceae bacterium, assembly GCA_036560665.1. Lineage (GTDB taxonomy): Bacteria > Myxococcota_A > Polyangia > Polyangiales > Polyangiaceae > Palsa-1150. The sequence continues at coordinate 8,635 of DATBQU010000349.1, read as the reverse complement.
TCGACCTGCTGACCAAACTGATGCACGAGCTCGATGAAGGAGAGGCTGACGTGCTCGTCTTTCGCTACCTCGACGACATGACGCAGGACGAGATCGCGTCGCTGCTGGGGCTGAGCCGGAAGACCGTCGGCAAGCGCCTGGAGCACATCCGCGAGACCGTCGCGCGCGTGGCGGGGGGAGCGACATGAGCGCGCGCTGCACCGGCGAGCCCGTCTCGTGGCTGCGACTCGAGCGCCACCACCTGGGCGAGGGCGACGCGGGCGAGCGCGCGCGCGTGGCGGAGCACCTGGCGGCGTGCCCGGCGTGCGCCGCGTGCCTGTCGCGCATCGAGGCCGACGACGCGGTGGCGCTGCCGCCGCGGCGCCTGCCCGAGCGCCGCGCGTCGGCGACGAGAGGACGGCGTGCCGCGCTGGCCGCAGGGGCGCTGGCGCTGGCCGCCGCCGTCGTCCTCTTCGTGGGGCGCGGATGGACCCCGCGCGGCGGCGGTGCGACCGGGGAGACGCCCGGCGCGTCGCACGTCAAGGGTGACGGTGTCGCCTTCTCGCTGGTGCGCGACGACGCCGAGCGAATCGTGGAGGCGGGCGGCTCGTTCCACGACGGCGATCGCTTCAAGGCGCTGGTGACCTGCCCGCCCGCGATGAGCGCGACGTTCGACGTCGTCGTCTACGACGAGGGCGGCGCGTCGTTCCCGCTCGAGTCGGCGCGCGGCCTGGCATGCGGGAACGACGTCGCGCTCCCGGGCGCGTTCCGCCTGACGGGCACGTCCGACGAGACGGTGTGCCTGGTGTGGAGCGAGGACGGCGAGGTGAACCGGGGGACGCTCGCGGCGGGCCCGGATCGCGTCGGGACGAGCGCCATGTGCAAGCGGCTGACGGCCGCGCGGCCGTGACCTTGCTAACGTCTCCATCGCCATGCGCCCGCACCTGCTCGCTCTCGTAGCCGTCGCAGCCGCTTGCGCCGGATGCGGGGGAAAAGTCGAGCCCGTCGTCGACGAGCTCGCGTTCGTGCCGCGGTCGGGCTCCGCGGGGTACGGTTTCGTCGGGGGCATGCACGTGACGCTGATCGATCCCGTGACCGACGGGGTGCGCAGCAGCTGACAAGGCTCGGCTCGCCGCCGTGGGGGACTTTTGTCCGCGACAACGCGCGTCATCCCCGCTCTTCTTTCGAGAGACGCATGCTGCTGACCCGGCCCCTCGCCATTGCCCTTGCCATCGCGACTGCGCTCCTCGCCGTCGACGCCTGCGGTACCGGCGACGCGGCCGGCACGGACGCGGGCCCCGGCGCGGAGGCAAGCGCCGGGGACGGTGCAGCCGGGAGCGACGCGGGGGACGCGGGCAACTCGGACGACGCGAGCGCCGACAGCGCCGCCTCCGACGCCGCGGGTGATGCCGCGACGGACGCCACGGACGGGGGCGCAGCGCAGGCGATCGGCATCCCCATGTACCTGGACCCCACCGCGTCGGCTGCCGACTGGACGCAGGCGACGGCGGGCGCACCGACGGTCGCGCTCCTCGTGGCGAATCCGAACAGCGGACCGGGAGCCGCCGCCGACGCTCAGTACACACAGGCCATCGCTCGCGCGCACGGCGCTGGGCAGACCATCGTCGGCTACGTCCACACGTCGTATGCGGCGCGTCCCCTCGCGCAGGTGGAGGCCGACGTGGACGCCTGGTACGGGTTCTACCCCGCGGTGGACGGCGTCTTCGTCGACGAGACGTCCACCGACGCGGCGACGGTAGGCACCTACTACAAGCCGCTCTTCGATCACGTGAAGGCAGAGAGCGGCGGACCGCGCGTGGTCGTCATCAACCCCGGCACGCTCGTCGCCGAGCCCTTCATGACCGCCGCCGACGTCGTCGTCACCTTCGAGGACACGTACGCGCACTACACCGACGGCACCTACCCGCCCAACCCGGCGTGGATGGCCGGCTACGCCCGGTGGCGCTTCTGGCACCTCGTCCTGTCGGCGCCGACGGCCGCCGCCATGCAGAACGCCGTGACCATCGCGCGCCAGCGCAACGCGGGGTACGTCTACGTCACCGACCAGGGCCCGGCGACGGCGTACTCGCAGCTCGTCACCGGTGCGTACTGGCAAGCGGAGCTCGCGGCGGTAGCGGCCCCCTGAGCGGGCCGGCCGACACGCCGCCAGTCGACAGCGAGCCCCAGACCTAGAGCCGCTTGCTCGCGTTCGTCGTCGGTTCGACGGTCGGTTGCGGAGGAGGGGGCCTGGGGCGCGGCGGCCGTGGCACCGGCGGAGGCTTCGTCGCCTGGGAGGCCGAAGGCAGGCTCGTGGGGGCGCGTGGTGGCGGGCGCCGTCGCCGTCGTGGTCGCGCAGGCCGAGCGCCTTCTGCAGTTCGCGGGCGTCGATGCGCGCGTCCGCCCGCGTGATGCGCGAAGGACCAAAGGGCCGCGAACGTTAGCGCACTACCGGCAGGCCTGCGCCTGTTGCCCGGTGCTCGCGGCGCAGCTGAAGGCGTTGTACCAGGGCAGGACACAGCTCGAGAACGTGCCGAACGCGCCGCACACGGGGACGGGTGCGGCGAAGCCGTCGCCGCTGCACGAGAAGGTGCTCCACTGGCAGCTGACCGGGCCGAACTGCGGCGACAGCTTGCCGTCGCAGTCGTAGTCGAAGCCGCCGCAGGCGCTCTGCGTCGCGAAGTAGGAGGTCTGGCCGGGGTGGACCTCGGCGTCGGAGTCGCAGCAGTCGTCGCCGCCGCAGATGCTGCCCGCGGCGAGGTGACCGTCGCCGTCCTGATCGCACACGACGCCGGCTTCCGCCGGCGCGTCGGTGACCGGGGCATCGCCAGTGGACGCGTCCTGGGCGCCGGATGCCTCACTCGTGCCATCGACGGTGGCCGCCTCGGAGGCTTCGTCCGCCGCGGTCGCGTCAGCGAGCTCGGCGTCGGGCTGGACGGGGGCACCGTCGGCGTCGGTCACGGCGGAGCCCGGCCCCGAGCCCACGTCCGACCCGAGGCCGTGCGCGTCGAGCGCGCACGCCGACAGCACGAGCCCCCACCCCACCGAAAAGGCGAGTCCCTTCAGCATGGTGGCCCCAATGTTGGGTCGAAGACGCATTGCGTCAAGGTCTCTGGGCGCGAAGGGCTCCCGGCACCACCACCAGGGCGGCCACGAGGCCGGCCAGGACGCCGAGCGTCCCTACCAGGCCGAGATCGCGCAGGCCGTCGAACCGGCACGCGACGAGCGCCACGAAGCCGGCCGCCGTCGTCAGGGCCGTGGCGGCGACCAGCGGCCCCTGCATCCGCATCGCCTCGCGCATGGTGCGCTCCTTCGCGGCGTGAAGCAGGAACATCGATTCGTCGATGGTGACGCCGAAGAGGACAGGCAACACCAGCGCGTCGTACACGTGCCAGCGCACGGCGAGCAGGCGCATTGCCAGCCCCACCGCGGCCATCTCACAAGCGAGAGTCGCCAGCGCCACCAGCGCGAGCCGCGCGCTGCGGAGGGCGAAGCGCATGCCCACGGCGACGACGACGAGCGCGACGCCGCCCACCACGGTCAGGTCGTGCGACAGCGCTTCGCGCAGCGCGCGGTCGATGGCGTCGAACCCCGTGACGGCGGACGAGCGATCGGCGGCGAGGACGGCCGAGCGCAGGCGCGCCTGCGAGGCCGCGTCCGCCGCGGGGCGCACGTAGGTCGCCACGAGCGCCTCGTGATCGCGCGCCACGTGGCGGGCGTAGAGCCAGGAGAGCGCGGGGTCGGCCTCCGGCGAGGTCGCGACCGTCGCGTGCGACGGATGGGCAAACGCCTCCAGCGCCGGCGCGCAGGCGTCGAGGTCGAAGCCCGCCTCGCGCAGCGCGGCCTGCAGCGCATCGCGGCGCGAGGGAAGGTCGAGCGCGTCCCGGTCGGCGAGGCGCGCGCGCTGCGTCGTCGCCGACGGCGCGAAGGTCGTCAGCGCGTCGAAGCCGTCGGCCGCGCCGTCGCGCTCTTCGACCTCGAGCGCCTCCGCCACCCGGTCCGCCCGCGTGCGCGCGCTCTCCAGGTCGCCGTCGGCCGTGAGCACGACCCATTGACCCGAGCGTCCGCCGAACGCGGCCTGAACGTGCTCCTCCGCCGTCAGCGGGGCCAGCGCGCGCGGACGGACGGCGACCAGAGCGTCGGCCGGCGGGGGCCACCCCGCGACGGCGACCACCGCGATGGGCGCGGCGCACACCGCCAGCGCGACGAGCGCGCGGGGTCGCGTCGCCGTCGTCCACGCCAGCGCGTCCACCCAGCGTGAACGGCGCTCCGGAGGCGCGGCCCCGCGCTCGAGCCACGCGCCGATCTCCGGCGTGACGAGCAGGATGGCGACGGCCGTCAGGAGCTCCCCGGCGCCGCACAGCAGGCCGAGCTGCTTCATGGCGCGCAGCTCGCTGAGCGCCAGCGAGGCAAAGGCGACCGCAGCCACCGTGGCGGCCGTCAGCGTCGGTCGCCACGTCGCGGCCCGCGCCTGCCGCGCCGCCTCGCCGCCGGCGTGTCCGGCGCGTCGCGCGTCGAGGAGCGCCGCATAGACGTGCACGCCGGTGTCCACGCCCACCCCCACCACCACCGCGGCGAAGGCGATGGCGAGCGCGTTGAGGCCTACCGGGAAGAGCGCCGCGAGGCCCGTCGTCCACAGCGTGCCCAGCACGAGCGGAGGGAGCACGGCGAGGAGCGCGCGCGCGCGACGGAAGGTCACCACGAACGCCAGCGCGGCCAGGGCGAAGGAGAGCGTGCCGCTGACCGCGAGATCCCGCCGCAACATCTGCTCGGTCGCCCAGGCGATGGCGTGACCGCCGGCGAGCTCGGTGGTCACCCCCGGCCGCGCCGCGGCGGCCTCGGCACGCCCGACGTCCTCGACCAGCGCTCTCGCCGCGGCGGAGTCGAACGCGCTGCCCCGCGGCTCCGCCACGACGAGCTGCGAGCGCCCCGCGTCGGCGACGAAGGGGGTGCCGGGGGAAGCCTCGACGCCGGCCGCGAGCTCCATCCGCGCCTCCCAGGGCACCTGCGCCAGACGGAGGGGATCGCGCGCCAGCCATGCATCGACCTCCTCGTCGCCGCCCGGGGCGAGGAGCAGAGCGCGCGTCTCGGCGAGCCTCGCGCGCATGCCGTCCGGCGTGAGGATGGAGGCGAGCCGCGCACGCGCCCCCGGCCCGGAATAGACCCACGCCAGCGTGGGATCCGACGGCGGCGCCGGGCTGGGGGCGCGGTCGAGCACGCGCGCGATCGACGCCGCGTGTCGGAGCGAATCGGCGACGACGGCGCTCGCGGCGGCGACGTCCTCCGCCCGCTCTCCGCGTACCAGGACGACCGCCAGATCGCCGCCGCCGAACGCACGCGTCCATCGACCGAGCGCCCCCGCGTCCCCCGACGACGGGAAGAGGGTGGACAGATCGGACGACACCCGCAGCGTCGAGGTGAGCCACGCGCACGCCACGGTCGCGACCACCAGGGCCACGCGGGCCCAGCCGCGCCCGCTCATTTCGGCTCGACCGCGGTGTCGGGCTCCTTCTTCACGCGCACGCGCGTCACGCGGCGGCGGCTGATGGCCGTCACCTCCGCCGTCGTCCCCCGCGCGACCTCCACCTTGTCGCCCGCGCGCGGCAGCCGTCCGAGCATCTCGACCACCAGCGCCCCCACCGGCTCGCCCAGCTCGGAGTCGGGCACCGGCACGCCGATGGCGCGCAGCTCCTCCATCGCCGCCCGCCCGTCGACCTCCCAGGTGTTCTCGAGACCGGGGACCTTCACCACCTTCTGGGGCTCCTCGTCGAACTCGTCCCGGATCTCGCCGACGATCTCCTCGAGCAGGTCCTCCATGGTGACGATGCCGCTGGTGCCGCCGTACTCGTCGACCACCACCGCGATGGGGATCTGCTTGCGCTGCATCTCGCGCAGCACGTCGACGCCGCCCTGGACCTCCGGCACGAAGAGCACGTCGCGTCGCAGCTTCGAAAGGTCGGCCATGCCGCGCGCGTCCGGGTGCAAGAGGAAGTCCTTGGCGTAGAGGTACCCGGCCACGTCGTCGAGCGACCGGCCGTTGGTCAGGATCACGCGCGAGTACTGGTGCCCGCGCACGAAGCTCTCGGCTTCCTGCCCGCTGGTCTGGATGGGCAGCGACACCACGTCGACCCGAGGCACCATGGAATGGCGGGCGGCGCGCTGCGAGAAGCGCATCACGCGCTCGAAGAGCTCGCCCAGCGTCTTGCCGCGCGGCGATCGGGCCGCGCTTGCGGCGAGGATGGCGACGATCTCGTCCTCGCTGAACCGTCCCTCCACGCTGGCCACGTCGGGTGACATGCCCACCATGCGCAGGATGACGCGCGACGCCTTCTCGAGCAGCCACAGCAGCGGCAGGAAAGTGACGTAGATGACGCGCAGCGGGATGGCGGCGGCGACCGCGGTCCCCTCCGAGCGCTGGATGGCGATCAGCTTGGGGACGAGCTCGCCGAACAGGACGTGCCCGAAGGTGAGAATGGTGAAGGCGACCGCCGTCACCACCACGTGCACGACGCTGGTGGTGGGGGCCCCGGTGAGCGCGATGGCTCCCCGGTCGAGGACGTCGGCCATGGCCGGCTCGCCGATCCAGCCCAGACCCAGGCTGGCCAGCGTGATCCCGAACTGCGTCACGGAGAGGTAGCGGTCGAGCCTGCCGACGATGGACTGGGCCACCAGCGCTTTCTTGTCGCCCTTCCGGGCGCGCGAGTGCAGGCTCGTGGCCCGGACCTTGACCAGGGCAAACTCCGCGGCCACGAAGAATCCGTTGAGGGCGACGCAGAGCGCAGCGACGAGCAGTCCCCACACGGCGAGCCATTCGTATCATGGGCGCGGGGGCCCATGACTGATCACGAGGTGCTCGTCTTCCTTCTGGCGCTGGCGGTGATGCTGGGCGCCGCCCGGCTGCTCGGCGAGCTGTCGCGCGTCGCGGGTCTGCCCCTGGTGGTCGGCGAGATCGCGGCGGGCATCCTGCTGGGGCCGAGCGTGTTCGGTCACCTGGCGCCGGGCGCGCGGGGATGGCTCTTCCCGACCGGGCCGTCGGAGGCGATGATCGGCGCCTACACGACCATCGCCGTCGTGCTGCTGCTGGTGGTGGTCGGGGTGGAGGTCGACCTCGGCGTCCTGCGCCGCCGTGGCGCGAGCGCCCTGGCGACCGGGCTGCTCGGCATCGTGCTCCCCGCGGCGTGCGGCGTCGCGCTCGGCCTCCTGTTGCCGGACTCGGACCTGATCGACCCGACGCGCCGCACCACGGTGGCGCTGCTCCTCGGAGTCGCGCTCAGCATCTCGGCCCTGCCGGTGATCGCGCGGACGCTGCTCGATCTCGGTCTCTTCAAGTCCGACGTGGGCCTGCTGGTGATGGCTGCGGCCATGATCGACGATCTGGTGGGGTGGCTGGCGCTCTCGCTGCTGCTCGGACCGGTGCGCGGCGCCAGCGTCAACCTCCCGTCGTTCGCGCGGACGGTGGTCCTGGGGGCGCTGTTCGTCGCGGTCATGCTCGTCCTCGGGCGACGCCTGTTCGACGCCGCCCTGGTGCGCTTCCAGCGCAGCGGCACCGCCGCGCCGGGGCGGGTGCTGTCGCTGGTCATCGTCCTGGCGTTGCTCGGGGCCAGCGCGACGCACGGCATCGGGCTACACGCCGTCTTCGGGGGCTTCGTCGTCGGCCTCACCGTCGCCGGCTCGGCGCGCGTCAACGCGCGCACGCGGACGGTGGTCGAGGACTTCGTCACCAACGTGTTCGCGCCCGTCTTCTTCGCGTCCATCGGGCTGCGCGTCGATTTCATCCACGCCTTCGACCTGCGGCTGTGCGCGCTGGTCCTCGCGCTGGCCACGATCCCCAAGATCGTCGGCTGCTCGGTGGGCGCGCGCTTCGGCGGCCTGCGCTGGCGCGAGGCGACGGCGGTCGGGTTCGGGATGAACGCCCGCGGCGCGATGGGGATCATCCTGGCGGCGATCGCCCGCGACGCAGGCCTGCTGAGCGATCCGCTGTTCGTGGCGCTGGTGGTCATGGCGCTGACCACGTCGCTCGTGAGCGGCCCGGCCATGAAGTGGCTGCTCTACCGCCAGGAGCCCGAGGAGGACGTGGTCACCCTGCTGCGGCGCGGCGCCTTCGTGAGCGAGCTGCACGGGGCCACGCCGAGCGACGCCATCGGCGAGCTGGTGCGCGCCCTGGGGTCGCTGCTGGCGGGCCGCAAGCGCAGCGCGCGCGACGCCGTGCTCGAGCGCGAGCTGGTGGCGGCGACGGGGCTGGGCGACGAGGTGGCCATCCCGCACGCCGCGGTGGAGGGTCTGGAGCGGCCGCTGCTCGCGCTCGGGCGCGCCCCGCGAGGGATCGACTTCGACGCGCCCGACGGGCGACCGGCGCGCTTCGTCTTCCTGCTGCTCATCCCGCCCAAGGCCTACGAGGAAGAGGTGCGCATCCTGGCGTCGATAGCGCGGGCCACCATCGAGCCACGCGCCCGCGAGGACCTCATCGCGGCCAGCGGCCTGGAGGAGGTGACGCGAGTGCTGGCGCAGAGCGCCAAGCGGACGCGCCAGTCGATGAGACCCAAAGGGGCGACACGCGAGGCCTGAGGCGCGACGACCGACGGGACGCCGGCGGCGCGGCCATCGGACAGGACGAACCCCAGCGCGCTGTTCTCTCCGCGCGCACCGCCAAAGGAGTTGG
>DATBQU010000348.1:0-15251 GCA_036560665.1 Polyangiaceae bacterium | reverse complement strand
CGGACCTGGTGGTCCCGGTGCATACGATCGGTCAGGTGGCGATCAACCTGAACGTGAGCCCGATGTCCGCCCTCTGGACGATCTCGGCGGGCTCACCGGCGCCTACCTACAGCGGGACCATCGCCGCGGCCCCGGTCGACTCGCAGGGGCCGGCGCTGCTCCGGTTCAACGGCAACGTCGGCTCCGGCCCCTACGCCCGCTACTCGCTGGCGGGGAGCGTCCTCGCCTACCTGGATCAGGGGCTGGTCCCCGTCGACGGCACCGACCGGAACGTCGTGGCGTTCGTCCAGCGCACGAAGGGGGGGGCCGTCTTCGACATGGTGTCCACCGGGATGTCCGGGGTCGGCCTGTCGCGCGTGCGCCGCATCGCCGGGGACACCATCGCCACGGTCTGGACGGAGTACCTTTCCAACGGCGCCGTCTCGAAGACCCAGCCGACGCAGGCCTTCGCGCTGCACGATCCCATCGGCGTCGACGTCGACGGCGACGGCACCGACGAGGTCGTGCTCGGGAGCGACGACGGCCGCCTGTACGCGCTCCACGCCAGCGACGGCTCGCTCGCGTTCAGCCTCGATCTGGGCGCGCCCGTCGCACACGTCATCGCCGCCGACATCGATCTCGACCCCGCCGTCGAGCTCGTGGCGTCTCTGGCGGACGGCCGCCTCGTGGCCATCGACGGCCCGGGCAAGTACACGGCCGTGCAGGACGTACCGCCGGCGGACGCGGGCGCCGACGCAGCCCCGGGGGACGCCGGCGTCGGGCCGGACGGCGGCGCGGGGGACGACGGCGGCTGTGGCCCTGGTGGCGCCGGCGTGTCGGAGCACTCCGGTTGCTCGTGTCGTGCGGCCGGCGCGGCCGAGCGCGGCGATGCCGGCGGACTGCTGGCCCTCGCGGCCGTCCTGGGGCTCGGCGCGGCCCACCGGCGGCGCGCTCAGGGGCGATGCGTCCAGCGTGGCGGGGGCGGCGAGCAGGACCGTACGTCCTCCATCGCCACACGGTAGATCGCGGCCTCGTCCTGCTCGGTGCGGAGCGGGTTGAACTCCACCCACGGCCGGGCCTCGCGTGCTCCGCGCGCCAGGCGCATCCCCGGAATCGGCCGCCCTGCTTGCGGCTCGGGCGTGAATCGTGCGACGGGGAAAAGGGCGCCGTCGTCACCGAGCAGGTACACCGACGCGTCCCAAGCCGACTGGCCGATCAGGCTCCGCCCTTCGTCCAGGGGCTCGGCATAAAGCGACTGCGCCGGCAGATCGGCGAGCACCGTGATCGCGTGCGTCGAGCGCGACCAGCGGACCAGGTGGTTGTCCTCGGTATCGGTCGCCCACATCACGGCTTCCGGGGTGAAGACGAGGCTACAGGCGCGGGCGCTCTGGTTGCCCGAGGCGATCCACTCGAAATGGGCGCCGCCGTCGTTCGAGAACCCGATGCGGGACTGCGCGTCCGTGTCACCGGTCATCACCCAGAGCGCGTGAGCATGGGGATCCCACTGCACGCCGTGGGCGTGGAGCGCCTGGCCTGCGGGAAACTCGTAGGCGACCGACCAGGTCCTAGCCTCGTCGCTCCCCCGCCAGATGCGGATGGTGTGGTCCTCCCAGACGTCGGAGTACTCCCCGAAGTAGACGTCATCGTGCTCGTCGCGGGCGATCCGGCTCATGACCCCGCGCCCTTTCCCGCGGCCGAAGTAGCGCAGCGTGAGGACGTGCTCCTGGGTCCCGCGAGGAAGGTCCAGCCGGTACACCGAGCCGCCGCCGAAGACGAGCAGGAGATCGGGGCGCAGCGGAAGCACCTCCACCAGCTCCTGGTATCCATAGGAGCTGCGCAGCGTTCGCAGGTAGCCACCCCACGCCTCGCCGGCGGGCGGATGCAAGGTGGCAACACGCTGGAACGGGCCGCCCTCCTGGCTGCGGTAGATGTCCCATCCCCGGGAGGCCCAGACGGTGTGCCCGTCCTCCTGCTGCAGCACCAGCCCCTCGGCTTTCAGGGCGGAGCAGCCGGGCAGGGACACGGGTTCCCAGGCGACCTGCGAGGGCGTGTGGACCTCCCACGCCAGCGCGCCGGCGAGGGCGACCGTGACCGCGGCGAGCCACCAGCGGGTTCGGCGGCGCATCTCCCGCCCAGGTTAGCAGCGCGAGGAAGGCCGGGCCGAGGTGCTACATTTGGCGTCCGCCCCATGGCCCCCCGCCCGCGCGACTACCAGCCCGGCGAACGTGTCCCCGGCACGGTCTACCTCGTGGCGCGCATGATCGGCGCCGGAGGCATGGGGACGGTCTACGACGTCGAGGACACGTCCATCGGCAAGCGCTACGTCCTGAAGACGCTGCACCCGCAGCTCGGCGATCGCGAGGACCTGGCGCGGCGGATGACGAACGAGGCGCGGACGCTGGCCCATCTTCATCACCCCAACATCGTCGAGGTCATCACCGCCGGCGTCACCGCCGACGAGCTCCACTTACCCTACTACGTGATGGAGCGCCTGAACGGGCAGTCGCTGCGCCTCGTCCTGGAGAAGAAGGGACAGGTCGATCTTCCGCACGCCTACCACATCGCGATCGACCTGCTCGACGCGCTCGACCACGCGCACGACTCGGGCGTCATCCACCGCGACGTGAAGCCGGACAACATCTTCCTTCACCGCACGTCGGCCGGCATGACCGTCACCAAGCTGCTCGACTTCGGCATCCTCTCCATGCTGGACGGCCAGAACCGCGAGACCGCGGGGCGCTTCCTGGGCACGTTGCGCTACGCCGCGCCGGAGCAGCTCCGCGGCGAGCGGCCGACGCCGAAGGTGGACATCTACGCCGCGGCGCTCGTCCTCTACGAGATGATCGCCGGTCGCGGCCCCTTCGACGACGAGGGAGATCAGCACCGCGTGGCCGCGGCGCACCTCCACAAGCCGCCCCGCCCGCCGTCGCACTTCGTGATCGTGCCGCGCGAGCTCGACGCGCTGATCATGTCGGCGCTGTCGAAGTCCCCCGAGGCACGGCCGCGCGACGCGTTCTCGTTCGCCGCCAGCCTGCGCAACTTCAAGAAGGCGCTGGCGGGCGCGCACCGGCGCGAGTCCACGGACCAGCGCGCCACGGGCCCCGCCCTCCTCGAGCCGGACGTCGCGCCCTTCGTCGACGTGAGGCAGGCCTCCTCGGACAAGTACGTCATCTCGCCGGCACCTGCCGCCACGCCGCCGATGTCGCGGCCGGCGCCCGCGCCGGCGCCCGTGCCGACCTCGCTGCCGAAGACGACGCTGCCCGGCATGTCGCCGCCCGCCGCGGGGGTGGCGCCGGCGCCGACCGTCACCACGCCGGCCCCGGTGGACCGGATGGCGCCCACCAACAGCATCGCCGTCGAGACCCCGCGCGGTCCGCAGCACGGCACCGAGTCGCTCCCCTTCACGCCGGCGCCCCTGGTGGCGGCGCGGCCGACGCACCCCATGTCGCCGTCTCCCGCGGCGACGCCGTTCCAGTGGCCCGTCGAGAAGCCGACCGCGCGCAGCGAGGAGCCCCAGGTGCGATCGCTCGAGGCGTCGTCGGCTCCCGGGTCGGTGCTCCCGATCGTGGGCGCGGTGGCGAGCGTGGTCCTGCTCGCGCTCGTGGCGGGGGCTCTCCTCGTCGCGCGCTACCACGCGACGTCGACCTCCGCCGCATCGACGCCCGTTCCCTCTCCGCAGGCCAGCATCCTCGCCGTGCCGCCGCCGCCGGTGCCGGTGGTCACCGTTCCCGCGCCCACCATCGCGCCGCCCGCGCTCGACGACACGCCGTCGTCCACCGCCGCCCCCTCGTCGCTCGCCCCGCTGGCGCCCGCAGCATCGTCGGCCGGCAAACCCGTCGTCGCCCCGGTGAGGCCTGTCGCGCCGAGCCGCCCCGGTCCCGGCTTCTAGTCGACGACCCGTCAGCGCGGCCGCATTCGCGGCGCAGGCTTGGTCGGATCCTCCGGCCAGGAGTGCCGCGGGTACTTGCGCATCAGCTCCTTTCGGATGGCCGGATAGTGGCGCTGCCAGAAGCCGGCCAGATCGGTGGTGACCTGCACCGCGCGGCCGTTCGGGGCCAGCAGCTCGAGGACGAGCGGGACGCGCCCGCCGCCGATGCGCGGCCCGTCGGTCATCCCGAAGAAGTCCTGCAGGCGTGACGCGATCGCGGGCGCCTTGCCCGGCTCGTAGTCGAGCGTCACCGAGCGGCCGCCCACCAGCGTCACGCGTTCGGGCGCGAGGCGCTCGACGTCGCCCGCGCGCCGCGAGCTTGCCCGCAGCGCGTCGAGCAATCCTGCGTCCCGGAGCTCGGCGAAGCTCCGCCGGCCGCGGCACAGCGCCGCCAGCGCGGCGCGCACCGCCTCGTCGTCGGGCGCGGTTATCGAAGCGTCTACCGAAGCGGCGAAGCGGGCGCGGGCCAGCCAGCGATCGAGGGCTCCTTCCGGTGCGAAGGCGCGAGGCCCCGCCGTCAGCGCGGCCTCCGCCAGCACCCGCGCCGCGTCGTCCTCGGGAGGCTCGGCGCGCTCCGATGCGTGAAGCACCAGTCCGCCCCACGCCATCGCCTCGCGCGCCTCCACGCGCTGCGCCGGCGCGTTCCACGTCACCTCTGCGCGCTCCTCGACCTCGTCCGCGAAGAGGTCGAGCAGCCACTCCGGCTCGATGGCGCTGGCCAGGCGCACCACGACGCCACCCCGCGCTCCGTGCTGCCGCTCCTCGGCGTCGAGGGCCACCATCCACTCCGCGTCGCGCACCACGCTGGTCTCGGCGAGCTCGGCGACGCCGCCGCCCGCCAGCGCGAGCTGCCTTGCTCCGGGGCGTACGCGCTTGGCCACCCGGTCGGGGTACCCGGCCAGGAGCGCCATCCCGAGCGCGGTGTCCGCGTCTCCGGCCGTGCCTTCGCCGCGCCGGCCCGAGCGCGCGAGCTGCTGCGCCGCCCGGGCGACGGCGTGGGTCGCGCCGCCGTCGAGGCCCGCCGCGCGCAGGGCGCTCGCCGAGAAGCGCGAGTCCTCCGCCTGCCGGAAGAGGTCCACCAGCGCGCTCAGGTCCGAGCGCTCGGTGGCCGCGTCGTGACGGCGCCCCTCGCCGAAGCGTGCCTTGCTCGACGCGCGGATGTCCCCCTCGGCCAGGATGGCCGCTGCCACGCACGCGTCGTCCGTCACACCGCGCCGCTCGCCCTCGACGACCACTCGCGCCGCGCGCGGGTGCACCGCGAAGCGCAGCATGGCCCGTCCCGTCTCGGTGACCCCGTCGGCGGCGTCGATCGCGCCCAGCCTCCGCAGCAGCTCGGCTGCGGCGCGCGCATGGGCCTCGGGCGGCGGCTCCAGCCAGGGGACGTCCGCTGCGCCGAGGGCGGCCAGCTCGAGCCACGTCTGCGCGAGATCGAGCCGGAGGATCTCGGGCGCCTCGTGCTCCGTCCGGGACTCGAAGTCCGCGCGCGTGTAGAGCCGCAGGCACCGCCCCGGCCTCGTGCGCCCGGCGCGGCCGGCTCGCTGGGTCGCCGACGCGCGGCTGATCTTCTCGATGCGCAGCCGCGGCAGTCCCGACCACGGCGCCTGCGACGCCACGCGGGCGAGGCCGGCGTCGACGACCGCCACCACACCCTCGATGGTGATGGACGACTCGGCGACGTTGGTCGACAGGATCACCTTTCGCCGCGGCCCCGGCCGCAGGGCGGCGTCTTGCTCTTGCGGGGACAGGTCTCCGTGGAGCGGGATCAGGGCGAGGTCGGCCTCGGCGGCGATCTTCTCGCAGGCGTCGCGCGCCCGACGGATCTCCCCCGCGCCCGGCAGGAAGACGAGCACGTCGCCGTCGAGGCCCTCGGCGCAGAGCCGCCTCACGGCGGAGGCCACCTGCGAGCCGAGCGGCCGGTCATCGGGCTGCGGAGCGTGCTCGATGGCGACGTCGAAGCGCCGGCCCTCGGAGCGGAGCACGGGCGCGCCCAGGTGCGCGGCGAGAGGCTCCGTGGCGAGCGTCGCGCTCATGGCGACGACGCGCAGCTCGGGACGACGCGTGCGCCGCAGGCGCTCGACCAGCGCCAGCGCGACGTCACCCTGGAGGTGACGCTCGTGGAACTCGTCGAGGATGACGACCGAGACGCCGGCGAGATCCGGCGAGGCGAGGACCTTCCGGCTGAGGACGCCCTCGGTCACGAAGCGAATGCGGGTCTTGCTGCTGGAGACGTCCTCGAAGCGGACCTGATAGCCGACGGTGGCGCCGACCGGTTCACCCAGCTCCTCCGCCACGCGCCTCGCGGCCATGCGCGCCGCCAGGCGACGCGGCTCGAGGACGACGATCTCTCCTCGCTGCGCGAGGCCTGCGGCGAGGAGCGCGGGGGGGACACGGGTCGTCTTGCCCGCGCCCGGCGGCGCCTGGAGGACGAGCGTGGGGTGCCCTCGCAGCGACTCGACGATCGCAGGCAGGAGCGGATCGATGGGCAGGGGCTGCATCCGGGACGGGTGGATAGGTACAGGAAGAAGCAAACGTCGACTACGATGGCCCTCCTCGATGCACGTTCGCACCGACGTCCCGCTCGCGCCGCTGACCACGCTCCGCGTCGGCGGACCGGCCGCGCGCATGGTCGAGCTCGAGCGCGAAGAGGACGTCCTCGACGCGGTACGCGACGCCGACGCGCGTGGCTCGGGGCTCTTCGTCCTCGGCGGCGGCAGCAACGTGCTCGTCGCCGACGCCGGCTTCCGTGGGCTCGTCGCGCGCATGGCCATCCGCGGCGTCGACGTCTCGCGCAGGGGCGCGCGCGTCGTGGTCGACGTGTCCGCCGGCGAGGACTGGGATGCGTTCGTCGCGCGCGCCGTGGACGAGGGCTGGTGCGGCGTGGCCAGCCTGAGCGGCATCCCCGGGCTGGTCGGGGCGACGCCCATCCAGAACGTGGGGGCGTACGGCGAAGAGGTGAGCGACACCATCGACGGCGTCCGCGTCTTCGACCGCGCGTCGGGCGCGTTCGTGGACATGGCCCCGGACGAGTGCGGCTTCGGCTACCGCGCCAGCCGCTTCAAGCGCAGCGAGCGCTGGATCGTGACGCGCGTGCGCTTCTCCTTCGAGCGGGGGAGGGACGCCGTGGTGCGGTACGCGGAGCTCGCCCGCGCGCTGTCGGTGAGCGAAGGGCAGCGGGCCCCCGCTGGAGAGGTGCGCGAGACGGTCGTGGCGTTGCGGCGAGGCAAGGGGATGGTCCTCGACGCGGGCGACCCGGAGTCGGTCAGCGCGGGCTCGTTCTTCGTCAACCCCGTGGTCGACGCGCGGACGCGGGCGGACGTCGAGGCCCGGGCCGGTGCGGCGCCGCCCGTCTTCGACGCCGGCGCCGGTCGCTTCAAGCTCGCCGCGGCCTGGCTGGTGGAGCGCGCGGGCTTCCCCAAGGGCTGGACGCAGGGCCGCGCGGGCGTCTCGCGCAAGCACGCCCTGGCGCTGGTCAACCGGGGAGGGGCGACCGCGCACGAGCTGCTGGCGGCCGCGCGGGCCATCCGCGACGGCGTCCGCGACCGCTTCGGCGTCACCCTCGAGCCCGAGCCCGTGCTGGTCGGCTCATGGGAAGACGGCGGTCTGTAGCGCCAGCAACGCCGCCGCCAGGCCGATGGCCGGCACCAGCGCGCGCGCCGCGCCCTCCACCCGCGTGCGCGCGAAGAGGAACGCGACGAAGGCGGCGATCCCGCCCGCATAGGCGCACGTCCACGCGCGCCAGAAGAACCCGGCGTGTGCGCTCCAGACCAGCGTCGCGGGGTTGGGATCGGGATAGAGGAAGAACTGGATGCCGCGCACGATGGCGTAGGCCCCGACGGCGACGACCAGACCCCAGACGCTGGCGACGCCGGCCGCCACCCACGTCGCCTGCTTCACGAGGCGCCGGCCTTGCGGTGCGCGAGCACGCGCGGGCACTCGGGATCCGGCCCGTGGCACCCGTCCACGAACGACGAGACCACCTTGCACCCACCCTTGCAGACCGGGCGGAGAGAGCACGACGCGCATGGTTCGGCGGGGGCGGCGACGTAGGCGCGCCAGCGCGCCAGCTCGGGGTCGTCGCCGTGCCCCGCGAGCGCCGCTGCCGGGAGCTCGGTGGCGTGCGCGAAGCTGCACGGCGCGACGCGGCCGTCGACGGTGAAGGCGGCCAGGGCGCCGCCCGCCTCGCAGCCGAGCACGCCGAAGCGGGTCAGGCGCGCGGGATCGCCGGCCAGCTCCTCGTCGGCCGAGAGAAAAGCGACGAGCGCGCAGTCGATCCGGACGTGGAAGTCGCCCTCGCCGCAGAGGTCGCGCGCCAGGGCGCGGAGGGTGGGGCCGAGGGCACGGGCCTGCTCGGCCGACAGGCGCCGCGCGAGGTAGTCGAGGGACGCGGCGCGACCGGCGGGCTTGTATCGCAGCAGCTGCGCCTCGCACGCGCCGAGCGATCGGGCGCGCGCGAGCGTCTCGGCGACGCGCGGGAAGCTCTCGCGGGTCAGCACCACGTTCACGCCGACGCGCACGCCCGTTGCCGTGAGCCGGACGATCGCCCGCTCGGCGGCGGCGGCGCCGTCGAAGCCGCGGACGCGCGCGTAGGTGTCGCCCGCGCCGTCGTAGCTCACGTTCACCTGCGCGAAGCCTCGCAGCTTCTCGAGGCGTGCCTCGGACAGGCCGAGGCCGCTCGTCGTCAGGACCGGTGTGATGCCGCGGGCCCGCGCGGCGCTGGCCAGCGCGTCGAGGTCGTCGCGCGTGGTCGGCTCGCCGCCGCCGAAGGCCACGGTGAAGACGCCCGCGTCGTGCAGGACGTCCAGCTCGCGCTCCAGCACCGCGCGCGGCGGCTCGACCCCGTCCGGCCGCGCGTCGATGTAGCACCCCTCGCATCCCGCCCCGCACCGGGCGGTGACGGCCATGTGGACCTCGATGGGCGCGCTCGGCCGCTCTTGCTCGCCCCACGCGGCGCCTCCGTCGAGCCCCAGCGCGCGCACCCCGTCGCGGTCGAGGGCGACGATGGCCGCCGTGGACTCGAGCTTCACCCACGCGCCCCAGCTCTCGTAGCGAAGGATCATTCGCTCTCCCGCTCTTGCCGCCGCGTTTGCTCGGCCCCCGCCACCTTCACGCCCTCGCTCCTCAGCGCCGCCATCACCGCGGCGAACACCGCCGCGCCCACCGTCGCCGTGGCGAAGAGGGTGTCGATGACGCTCCCGATGCTCGAGCAGTTCGCCCCGTGCCCCACCCGCACGCGCTGGACGCTCGCCTCGTCGACCTCGCGCTCGCCGCTCACAGCCCGAACCCCTCGAGGTACGCCGGGTTCACCGCCTCGAGCAGCACGAACGCCGCGGCCACCACGGTCGCCCCGCAGAGCGCGGCGCGCGCCGCCCGCGGTCCGGCGCTCTGCGAACCGACGGCGCTCCATGCGCGTGCGACGAGGACGAGCGGCAGGGTGGCCGCACCCAGCAGCAGGAACGGCTCGGCGTTGCCGGACTCGTACCTGGACGCGAGGTAGCCGCCGCCGAGCGCCGTGAAGGCCACGAAGAGGAGCGACACGGGCACCAGGGGCCGGACCGCCTGCCAGGCCTGCCCGAGCGTGCGCCGGCGCTGCGCCCGTGCCAGGCCGAGCACGACCAGCGCCGCGAACACCGCCAGGACGCCGAGGGCGATGCGCCGCACCGCACGGCGGACGATGAGCCGTTGCACCTGCTGCGCGAACCGGGGATCGAGGCGGTTCGCGCGCGCCCGGGCCTCGGCAGCCGCCTGGTCGACGTGTCCGGCGGCGACGAGCGCGTCGACCAGCTCCCGTTCCGCGAGGCGGCTGGTCAGCGGATCGGCCTTCGGATCGTCCACCACCTTGCGAAGCTCGGTGATGGCGTCGTCCGGCCGGTGCATGCGCCCGAGCCACGCCTCCGCCACCAGCATGCGTGCTTCCACGCGTACCGTGCCCGGCGGGAACCCCTCGGCGTCGCGAGCGAGCGCGGCGATGGCCGAGGCATCGGCGGCGAGAACCGGGTCGCGGCGCACGCGCTCCAGCCGGGCCAGCGGCGCGAAGTCCCCCTCCGAGCGCGCCCGCAGCCAGTCGACTCGATCCGACGCGCGCAGCGCCCAGCGGGTGTTGGGCGCCGCCGCGATGCTGGCGCGGTCGTCGACCATCGCGCGGGAGAAGGCGCCGTCGCCCTCGTCGAGCGAACCGAGCAGGAAGAACGCCTCCGCGACCGCCTCCGGATCGTCGTTCGCCGAGGTGGCGCGCAGGAGCGCCGCGCGCGCGGCATCGCGGTCGGCAGGCTCTGCCGAGAGAGCCGCGTTCGCGTCCAGGACGCCGCGCCTCGCCTCGCTGGCGCCGGCAATCCGCGCCACGCCGAGCAGCGCCATCGTCACGAGAAGCGCCAGCGCGGCGGTCCGCATCGCGCCCCGGAAGCTCCCACGCGCGGCCGGCGTTGTCCATCCGGTCGCCGCAGCTCTGCTACATAGGCCTGGCCACCCCCGCATGAGCCTCCGCGCCGCCCCGCCTCTCTGGCTTGCCTGGCCCGCCTCGCTCGGGCTCGCGCTCGCCGCGACGGGCTGCCACGGGTGCCGCGACGACCATCCATACGTGCCCTACGCCATCGGGTCGCCGGAGGCCGGCCCCGACGCTTCCGACGAGGCGGCGCCCAGCGCCAGCGCGCCGACGGCGGGCGACGCCGGAGGATCGTTCGAGGGCGAGGCGGCGATCACCGCGCCGCCCGGGCTCGCGCGCTGGCCGGTGGAGGGGGTCGTGCTCGAGGCCCCGTCGGGCCTGGTGTTCGTCGCCGCCGTCGTGCAGGACCTCGACGGCGACGGAAAGAAGGACGCGTTCGCTCTCGTCCGCCCCGTCGAGGGGAACGATCCCGGCGAGCTCGCCTGGTATCGCGGTCAGCCGGGGGGTGACGTCGAGGCGGGCGCGCTCGCCGAGCCGGTGACGTTCGCACCGCCCGCGCTCGCACGCGACTCGGGCTGTACCCCCGTCGACCGGCTCGTGCTCGTGGGCCGCCACGCGGTGATGGCGGAGCTCGGCGCGCAGTGCGCCGCACACGCGACGGGCGTCCCGGATCGCTGGATGGCCGTCGTCGCGGCGGGGACGGTGGCCAGGGTGCGACTGGCGGTGACGATCGCCGACCCTCCCGGCGCCCCCGCGCTGACGCTCGACGCCGACGCGGCGGACCGCGACGGCGACGGCCGGCCGGATCTCGCGCTGCGCATCACGCTCGAGGGCGGCTCGGCGCCGCTCGAGCCTGGGCCGCGCGTGAGCGCGACGCTGGCGTGGCTCGACAGGCCCGCCGGGCTCAGTCGCGACGCGGGCGCGACCGAATCGTCGTTCGCGCTCCTGGCCGCGACGGCAGGGGCTCGCGCCAGGAACGCGAAGGACGCCGCGGCGGTCCCCGGTCTCGTCGCGCAGGCGCGCGCGCTCTTCGGAGCCGTGTGCGTCGAGGGCGGCGCCCCACGCTTGACCGGGGTGGTCGGCACCGGCGCCATCGCGTGCGGGGCGGCGCGTCCGCTGGAGGATGCGGGGCTCGCGGAGGTGCACGCGTACGTCACGAGCGGGGACGCGCTGCGCGCGTCGCTGGCGCTCGACCGGGCCGAGCGTCCCCCTGCCGCGCGCACCCCGGCGCGCCTGACCGAGGCGCGCGGCTGGATCGCGGCGCTGGCTCCAGTGGCGAACGTGCGCGCGGTGCGCGCCGTGGCCGGGGTACCCGAGCTGTCGCATGGCCACGGGCCCGCGTGGGGCGCGCTCGCCTTCGAGGCGAGCGGGAAGCTGCTGGTGCTCACGCGCGCCGGCGTCGTCCGCGTCGATCCCGACGCCGGGGACGAGAACGCAGCTCCCGACGTCCCTGCCTGGAGGGCCGCGGTCGTGTCGCCCGAAGGGACCATGCGCTGGATAGAGACGTACGACCCCTGCGACGGCGTCGCTCTGCGCGGCACGTTCGCGAGCGGCGACGACATGCGCGACGTCGCCCTCCCGGTCGCCCCGGCTCTGGGGGATCACTGCGCCGGCTCGCGCGGCTCCCCGGCGCGCGCCGTGCCCGTGGCGTGGGGGCCGGGCGGGCTGGAGGCGATCGTGGAGGGCCAGCCGCTCCTGGTGGCGGCGGACCTCGCGCACGCGACGCCGCTGGCCGCCTTCCTCGACTCGCCGGTGCTCCTCGGCTCTCCTCGCTCCCCCGACGGCAAGACCCTCGTGGTGGCGACCGCCGCGGGCCTCCTGGTGCGAGGCCCGTCGCGTGCCCGGCTGCTCCGCGCGCCCGAGCTGGAGGGTGCGTACTCCGACCAGCGGGACTGCACGGTCAGCAACGACGGGACGCACGTGGCGTGCGTCCGCGGAAGCAAGGCGTGGGTCGGCGCGTGGGACGCGCCGTGACGGAGGAACGATGGTCACGCTGACGATGAAGGCACCCGGCAAGAACGCGCTCAGCTCCGGGTTGATGACGTGGCTCATCGAACGGCTCGACGAGGCGCGCGGCGAGCCCGTCTTCCTGACCGGGGACGGCGACGCCTTCAGCGCCGGGCTCAACCTCAAGGAGGTGGCCTCGCTCGACCACCCGGGGATGGAGCGCTTCCTGGGGACGCTGGAGCGGATGGTGGCCGCCCTCTTTCACTACCCGGGACCGCTGGTGGCCTGGGTGAACGGGCACGCCATCGCCGGAGGATGCATCGTCGCCCTCGCCTGCGACGTCCGCCTGGTGACCGCGAGCCCCGCGGCGCGCATCGGGCTCAACGAGGTGCCGCTCGGGCTGCGCTTTCCCCCCCGCACCTGGCGACTGGTCCGGCATCGCGTGCCGGCGCACGCCGTGGAGCGCGTGGTGCTCGAGGGAGCGCTCCATGGCCCGGAGACGGCGCTGCGACTCGGCCTGGTCGACGAGATCGTGGCCGGCGAGGCGGAGGCGCGCGCGTTCGCCGAGCGGATGGCGAGCGTCCCGCGTGACGCCTACGGGGCGGCGAAGCGCGCGCTCCGCGACGGCGCGCTCGACGTCGACGCGGCGGAGGAGCGACGCTTCCTGGAGGAGGTGGTGCCTCGCTGGATCACCCCCGAGCTCAAGGCGAAGCTCGCGGCGGTCCTGGCGAGATAGCGGTCACTTGTGGGTGCAGAGCACGTCGTCGGCGTCGCGCGTGCTCTGCAGACACTGCAGCTGGTGGTCGGCGCAGCGCACGACCAGGACGCCGTGCGCGAGCAGCGTCGTCAGCGGCGCCCCGGTGAAGCGCGCGATCGACTCGCGGGGAAGGGTGGCGTCGCACCCCTTCTCCAGCAGGACGTCGATGCGCCTCCCGCTGGACACGACGTCCGGCTTGCCGACCGACCGCAGCTTGTCGGCGATGTCCTTGGCGTAGGTCGGGTCGGCGGGCGCGTCGCCGGGCTGAGGCGCCTGCATCGCCGCCATGTACTGGATGGCCAGGAGCTGCACATCCATCGGCATGGTGATCCGCACCGTGGGGCTCGACGTGGGCACGGGACGCGGCGGCATGAGGCGCCCGGCGTCGGGCGGCGAGGCGTCGGTCGGCGAAGCGACGGCGGAGGCGCCGCTCGCCGACGCGGCCGCCCGGGGCCACGGCGACGAGGCGTCGATCTCCGCGAGAGGCCCGCTCCTGTCGCAGGCGCCCACGCAGGCGCACGCCAGGGGGCCGACGAGACCGACGAGCAAGAGTCCACGCGGCATGAAGGGATTCTGATACGACACGAGTCCGTGCGGAAGGTCGCTCTGGTGGTGGGGGTCGCGGCGCTGGCCCTGGCCGCCCCGCCCCCGGGGGCGCGCGCCGACGACGACGCCGGGTCGACGCGCGCGCAGATGACCTGCGAGCGGGTCGAGGCGCCGGGGCGCGTTCGCTGCGACGTCGAGGCGCACGTGGGGCCGGGGGAGTCCATCTCCTGGGGCGACGTCGTCATCGTGCGCACGCCGCCGTTCGTGGGCGCGCTGAGAGGCCGGATCGGGCCGCACGACGCGACGACTCACGAGGTCGACGTCTGGCGCTGGGCGCTGGCGCTCTTCGCGCGCGACCGGGGCAGCGGCGACGTCGAGGGGCGCGTGCGCCTGGTGGTGTGCCGCGACGGCAAGTGCGGCCCGCGCGAGGTGGGGGTGACGGGGCACGTGGTCGTCGGGCCGTGAGCGGCGGTCCGCCCCCGCGCCGAGAAGTTGGCCGCGCGGCGGCGCCTGCGGCGCAATGGGGCGATGCACCTGCCCGGGCGACTCAAGGCGACGACGCTCGGGGATCTGCTGGGCGCCTTGCACCGCGCCTCGGCGACGGGGACGCTCGAGCTGGTGGAGGACCGCGGGCGCGCGCATCGCGTGCACGTCGCGCGGGGCGCCGTGGTCGCGGTCGACCTCGACGGGGCTGCGCCGTCGCTCGCCGAGATCCTGCGACGCGAGCGCGCGGCCGACGACGACGTGCTGCGCCGCTCGCTGCTCCGGGCCATCAGCTCGCGCCGTCTGCACGGCGAGGTCCTGGTGGAGGAGTTCTGCCTCTCCCCATCCGTCGTGGGAAACGCGCTGCGACGCCAGCTGCTCGCGCGCCTCGCCGTGCTGGAGAAGCTGGCCGACGCGCGCCTGTCGTTCCGCGTGGCCGTACGCCCGCCGCGGGGCGCGCTGCACGACGCCCCGCTCGAGCCGAGCGAGTTCCTGCACGGTCGGCGGCGCGCCAGACAGCGCGGCTCGCCGGACTCCGCCCCGGTGGAGGACGGGCGCGACGCCCGGGCGTGGCGCGTGCTCGGCGTGCCTCCCGGGACCGACCCCTCGGAGGTCAAGCGCGCCTACCGCCGCCTGGCGCGCGCCGTCCACCCCGACCTGCACCCCGGCGTCAGCGAGGAGGAGAGGCGGGCGCTGGAGGCGCGATTCTCCGAGCTGACCGACGCGTACCGGACGCTGGTCGCCTGAGGCCCCCGGCACCGCGGGTGCCCGCCCCCGTCAGTGATTCTGCGTCAGCGTCTGCAGCGCCAGCTTCGCCTCGGGGGCGAAGTGCGAGTCCGGGAACTTCCGGAGCAAGGTGCGCCAGGTGTTCTTGGCGTCGTTGTAGGCCTCGATCTCGGTCTGGCACCACGCCAGCTCCTCGAGCGCGTCGTCCTGCACCTCCTTGTCGCCTCCCTGCTCGACCAGCGGCAGGAGGAGAGCGATCGCCTCCTTCTGCTTGTGCAGCTTCCGGTAGGCGGCGGCCAGCTCGAGCTTGGCCGAGGGCGAGACCGACGCGGCGTCGTCGAAGCGCAGCGACTCCTCGAAGGCCGCGGCCGCCTCTTGCCAGCGCTGCAGCCGCGCGCCGTCGAGCCCCTGCAGGTAGAGCTGCGTGGCCTGCTCGATGCGCGCGTGCTCGACCGCGTCGGCGAAGAACTGGGCCTCGCTCCTGGTGAGCGGCTTGGCCTTCATCG
>DATBQU010000347.1:0-4669 GCA_036560665.1 Polyangiaceae bacterium | reverse complement strand
ATGGTCGCGCCCTCGATTCCTCCCTCCTCGCTGACGCCGCCGCCCCCGGCCGCGCCCCCGCCGAGGCGTTCGGGCCTGGTGTGGCTCACGGCGGGCGGCGGCCTGCTGCTGGGCATCGTCGTCGCCGTCGCGGTGCTCCTGCTGCACCGCGGCTCCGCGCGCGGCGGCCCGGCGGCGCGTGCCGTCGTGCGCGTGGTGCTCGAGAGCCAGAGCGGCACCGGCTTCTTCGTCGCCGGGCCCGACTCGTTCGCGTACGTAGTCACCGCCAACCACGTCGTGGACAGCGGCGAGCCGATCCTGGTCGAGCGCACCGTCGACGGCCCGGGCGGCAAGCACTGGGTCGAGGCCTACCCCGACGCGGAGGTGGTCGCCTTCGACGCCGACGCGGATCTCGCGGTCATCCGCCTGAGCGGCGTGAGCGCCGACCAGTTCGCGTCGTTGCCGCTGGCCAAGGAGCCGGCGGCCGACGAGCCAATCCTCTCCTACGGGTTCCCGGCGAGCAGTCTGGCGTCGCGCTCCGGCATGGTCTCCAAGCCGGGCAAGATCCTCAGCCTGGTGAGGTTCCCTGTCGTCGATCGGCGCACCGGAGAGGTCATCCGCAACGACGCCGTCGACGGGCTGCTGGTCTCGTCGGAGATCGAGCCGGGCTTCAGCGGAGGGCCCACGCTGAACGAACGCGGCGAGGTGGTCGGCGTCAACGTCACCAAGGACACCGTGCACCGGGCCCAGAACGGGGCGGTGAGCGTCGCCGCCGTCCGCAGCTTGATCGCGCGGGTCTTGCCGCCCTCGCGGCAGACGGACCCCACGACGGACGACGTGCACGCGCTGCTGACGCGCATCCAGGACGAGTACCTGCTGCTGCCGGTCGAGCGGCGCTGGTCGGCGCGCGAGGGAGACTTCGTGAGCACCGGGGATCTGCCGCGCCTGGGGGAGCTCATCACCGCCATCCACCGGCTCGAGAACGACACCCAGCGCGACGGGAAGACCAAGCTGTCGGGGCAGGCCACGCTGGGCTTGGTGCTGGCGCGCCTGCCGGGGCGGCCGCTGGGGACGTACACCGATCCCTCGACGCGCGCGGCGCTGGCCGAGTGCGAGGTGCGCGAGCGCAAGCTCCAGGAGTTCTTCGGGGGGCTCTCGCGTCCGGGCGCGGGGGACGCCGACGCGCTCGCCGAGGCCGGCAAGGGGCGCTGCTCGGCGCTGGCCTTCCGTCCGCTCGCCTGGGATATGACGGCGCTGGCGCTTCGCTGGGAGGGCAAGTCGCGCGGCGTGTCGATCAGCAAGGTGGAGAGCGTCGACCCGCAGAAGCACGTGTACCGGGCATCGGCACGCTTCGACGGCATCGACTACGTGGTGGACGTGTGGCTGGCGACGGACGGCGGACGGCTGCGGCTCAAGCTCTTCGACAACGACGGGCGCCCCGCAGGGCTTTCGCTGGTGCAGACCACACCAGCCTCCGCGTTCACGGGGACGTGGCATCGCTCCGAGCCGCGGACGGCCAAGGACTTCGGCCACGGGGTCGACGCCGACACGGACACCGACGAGACGCTGGTCGTGGCGCTGGCGACCGACGGCACCGCCACCATCACGCACCAGCTGCGACGGCACGTCTACTTCACCGGGCGCCGGCGCGCGGCGTGCGGCGGAGCGAAGCTCGATCTCGGCCTGGAGCAGACCTTCTCCGGGTCGCTGCGCGACGCGAGCATCGTGGGCTTCCGCAAGATGGACGCCAAGGGCATCGGGGCGGACATGGCGCGCTGCTACACGATGTTCACCTACGCGCCGGACCAGGTGACCGTCCTCAAGCGCGTGGGCGAGAGGCTCATCATGGTCCGCACCGACGGCGTGGCTTTCCCGGAGGCGGCGGAGTTCGAGCGGTAGGGCCTAGCGCCCGGCGTCGTCGGGCGCCTCGACCGGCGTGACCTTGCCGGCGCGCGCCCAGAAGAGGCGCGCTCCGTCGCTCGCCAGGGCATCGATGCCGTCGACGGGCGCGCTCGCCGCCGAAGGCTCGCCGCCGCTCCCGGGAACACCGAGCACGCGGAACGCGCCGTCGACGGCGGCCTCGCTGCTCCACCACACGCCGCGCGTGTCGACCACGACGCTGGCGAAACCGGCGAAGTCCTGCGCCAGCCGTCGCGGCGCTCCTCCGGTCTTCGGCATGGTCCACAGCGACTCGCTGCGCTTCTCCACCCAGTCGAGCGCGTTCCCGTCCACCACCAGCTGCCCGGGCAAGCCGCGATCCGAGGCCAGCGCGCGGGGGGCGCCACCCGTCTTCGGCACGGCGAGGATCGACCCCTCCAGCCGGTCCGCCCAGTAGGCGTCGACGTCGTCGAGCGCGACGTTGGTCACCTCACCCTCGCTCCGGGCGAACACGGTGGGGTCGCCGCCCGCGGCGGGCACGCGCACCACAGCGCTCTTGCGCAGCATCCCCGTAGGGCTGGCGTCGAGGTCGACGACGAACACCCAGCGTCCATCGCTCGCGATCGCGCGTGGGCTCGAAAGCGAGGCGGTCACCAGCACCGGTTCACTCCCGGATACGGGGATCTTCATGACGGCGTGGCCCGTCGTGACCCAGAGCGCCGCGTCCGCGAACGCCATCCCCCACACCGGCGCATCGAAGCGCGCCAGGACGCGCGGCGCCCCGCCCGCCTTGGGCACGGCGACGATGTTCCGCTCGCTCGCGTGCGCGAGGTAGAGATCTGTGGCTCCCGCGAGGAGCAGGTCGCGCCCTGGCTCGCGCGCGCCTGCGTCGAGGATCGTCGCCAGCAGATCCAGGTCGTCGTCCGCCGAGGTGCGGGGAAGCTCCGGTCTGCGCTCGCTGCCGCACAGCCACCATCCGCCCAGCACGCCGCCCACGAACAGCGCGAGCAGCGCGAGCAGCGTGGGACGACCGGGCGAGGTCAAGACGCGCGCAGCATAGTGCCGTCGAGGGCGCCGTGGATCGCGCTCGAGCCAGCGGCGGTGTGCGCCCCGGCCGCACCTTCTTCCGCCGCCAGCCTCTCCTTTCGCGCGCGCGCGGATGGAACAATCGCATGCAATTTCAGGTGTCTGGGAGAGTCGCACCTATCTGGGGACCGGCGACGATTTGAGATTGCGCGGGCTCCGATCACGAGCGATCGCATACACGCAAGCACGGCGACGGACATCCCGACGAAGCGGCTGCCGAGTCTCCCCCCCGCAGGCACCGCTCCGCCATCGATCACGACGCGCACGCGGTGATGCGCGCCAAGGGAGACCTCTGTCATGCGCACCGCCATCAGGACGATCGGAATCACCGCAGTCGCTTCGCTCGGCACGTTGCTCGGTTGCTCGGGCTCCGGCGCCGAACGAACGGGCAGGACCGGGGTGACGGCCGAAGCCATCTCGATGCAGCACCGCCTGTCGCACGCTCCGGTCATGCCGGTGCGCCGGCCCGGCGCGGACGCGCACAAGCGCCGCAACGCCGCGGTGGCGCACGCCCAGTACCAGCAGCAGGCGGCCCCCGCGGGCGCCCAGCTCACCTACCAGGGCGGGCCGCTCATCCAGAACATCAAGGTGTACGTCGTCTACTGGGGTCAGGGCGTCGACGCGTCGGTGCAGAGCGGGATCGGCGGCTACTACGGCACCGTGACCAACAGCGCCTACTTCGACTGGCTGAGCGAGTACGACGTGAACGGGATGACCATCCACCGCGGCACCTACGGGGGCGCGACCACCATCAGCCCGTCGAACGGCTCGTCCACCATCGACGACACCGGGATCAGCGCCGAGCTCGACGCGCAGATCACGGCGGGCAACCTGCCGAAGAACGACGGCAACGCGCTCTACATGATCTACTTCCCGCCCGGGATCAGCATCACCATGGGGGGCTCGTCGTCGTGCCAGGCGTTCTGCGCGTACCACGGGACGCTGCAGCGCTCGGACGGCACGTACGCCTACTACGGGGTCATGCCGGACCTCGGCGGCGCGTGCGCCGGCGGCTGCGGCGGCGGCACCCAGTTCGACAGCACCACCGAGGTCTCGTCGCACGAGATGATCGAGGCCACGACCGACCCCGCCGTGGGGGTCAACGTCCTGTCCTGGTACGACAACGCCAACGGCGAGATCGGCGACATCTGCGTCGGCCAGGCAGGGTCCATTGGCGGCTACCAGGTGCAGCTCGAATGGTCGAACAAGAACAACGCGTGCATCGCCACCGATCCGAACGGAGGCGGCGGCGGCAGCAGCAGCGGCGGCAGCAGCGGGAGCAGCAGCGGCAGCAGCAGCGGGAGCAGCAGCGGCAGCAGCAGCGGCAGCGGAAGCGGAAGCAGCAGCGGTGGTGGCACCTGCGCGTATTCCGAACAGGAGCCCAACGACACCGCCGACTACGCGGACGACCTGAGCAACGGTTGCCTGAGCGGCTCCGTCGATCCGGGCACCGACGTCGACGACGCGAGCTTCTTCCTCTCCGGCAGCTACGACTACGACGTGCAGCTCGCCGCCACGGGCGACGCCACCGTCGTCCTCTACAAGTGGGTCAACAACACCTGGGCCCAGGTGGCGAGCACGTCGCCCACCGAGATCCACCACATCTCGTCGGGTGGCGGGACCTACCTCACGGTCGTCAGCTCGCCCAGCCAGTCGGTGCAGGACTACGATCTCACGTTGGCCGTGCAGTAGCGCTCACCGCTTCAGGCCGCGCACGTCGAGATCC
>DATBQU010000346.1:0-20539 GCA_036560665.1 Polyangiaceae bacterium | reverse complement strand
CCCCGCCGCGGGGAACTCCGCCACCTGCCCCTCGTTCAGCACGGTGGGCGCGCCCGCCGGCGCCGACGGCAACCACGTGAGCGCCGTCCCGTCCACCGCGCCCACCAGGCGCCAGGGCGGGGCCTCGTCCGGCCCGGTGTCCGAGCGGTTGCGGTAGCGCACGCCCACGTACTCGCTGCCGAGCGCCTTCACCGGCGGGATCTGCTGGTGCGCGCTGTCGCAGCAGCACGTGTTGGGGTCGATGTTGAGGCAGCTCGCGGCGCCCCACACGCCGATGGGCTTGTTCGACTGGATGGGGCTCCCCGTCAGCTCGTCGACCTGCGTGAACTGGAGCACCTGCCCCTTGGCGAGGTCGTAGGTCTGCGGCGTGTTGGGCGCGCCGCCGGCCACGCCCGTCCCGGGCTGGATGGCGACCGGCGCGTTGATGGTGACGGTGGTCCCGTCCTCCATGGCCACGATGTCGAGCGAGGGCATGGCGCCCGCCTGCGCCGCGATCTGGCTGGCCGGGAAGGCGTTGACCGCGATGTAGTTGGTGTCCCACGCGCTGGTGGGCACGAGCAGCGTCGCGCTCGTCATCGCCGCGTTGCCGCCGCCGTAGGGGAAGATGTCGTAGGCCACCACCGGCTCGCTGGTGGTGATGTGGAACGCGCTTCCGTAGGTCGTCCCGTGCGCGGACGCGTCGGTGGTGGTGATGGCCGGCGCCACCGGACAGGTGACCGCGCCGAGCGAGCCGATGGGGTTGGGCGACTGCGCCAGGAACACAATGGCCACCTGCCCCGGCGGCAGCACCCCGCCGGGCAGCGGCGTGTACTTGATGGTGGTCCCGTTGCCCGAGGGGATGACGGCGATCTTGGTGGCGTCGAAGGTCTGCCCGGCGCGCTCGACGCCGATGGTCACCGCCTTGGCCGAGGTGTTGGCGAGGTACGCCGCGAAGCACGCGCCCTGGCCCTCCTGGATGACGTCGGGATCGACCGAGTAGTAGTCGCAGCCGATGGTGCTCTTGTTGGCGGTCGCCGCCGCGCAGGCGTCGAGGCAGGCGCCGCCGCCGCACACCTGGTCGGGCGGGCACGTCTGCACCGGGTAGCCGCTGCAATCGAGGACGGTGTGCCCGTCGGTCGAGCACTTGTTCTGGCAGCCGGAGGCGTCGCCGGTCAGGTTGCCGGGCGCCGAGTCGCGGGCGTCGACGCTGGCGTCGAGCGCCGCCCCGCCGTCGTCCGCGGCCGCGCCGGCGTCGGGCGAGAAGCCGACGGGCGCGCTGGACGAGGCGCAGGCCACGAGGAGGACCGAGGCGAGCAGCGTGACGGCAAGAAGGACGATGCGCATGATGGGCGCCCCCGGGGCAACACCCGGGCCGCGCGACAAAAGCCGCGGATCACGCGCTGCCTTGCGCACGAAGAGCAGCCGGTGCGCAGCGCGCTTGCGCTTCGAGATGTGCAGACCGGTGGTATCGTCGAGCGAGAACACCACGATGCCCTCGCCGCGAGAGACCTCGGAAGCGAGCACGCGCGCGACGACGATGGTGCGCGACGACGCGCCCCACCGGCGCCGCCTGCTCGTCTTCTGGAAGCACGGCTCGGCCACGTTCGATCTGCCCGACGCCGGCGCGGTCGTCGTCGGCCGCGGGCGCGAGTGCGACGTGCGCATCGACCACGCCTCGGTCTCGCGCAAGCACGCCCGCTTCCATCTCGGGCGGCGCGTCGCCGTCGAGGACCTCGGCAGCTCGAACGGCACCGTGGTCGGCGGCAAGCCCATCGCGCGCGGCGAGATCGCGACCATCGAGCCCGGCGTGGTGGTCGAGCTCGGGTCGGCCATGCTGCTCGTGCAGGGCGGCGACGCCGATCGCGCCGGCGCCCCGGTGGGCGAGTCCACCGCGCCCACCGGCGACGACGAGCCGCGCCCCCCGCGCACCACGCGGATGACCGAGCCGCCGCCGGGCCCCGTGCCCGTGCACGCCCGCGCCGACGTCATCGTCGAGGACGCGGCGATGCAGCGCCTCTATCGCCTGGCCGAGCTCGTGGCCAAGAGCACCATCAGCGTGATCCTGCTCGGCGAGACCGGCGTCGGCAAGGAGGTGCTGGCGGAGACCATCCACCGCAAGAGCCCCCGCGCGCGGGGCCCCTTCGTGCGCCTCAACTGCGCCGCCCTGCCCGACAACCTGCTCGAGAGCGAGCTCTTCGGCTTCGAACGCGGCGCGTTCACCGGCGCGGTGGCGCCGAAGCCGGGGCTGCTCGAGGCGGCGCACGGCGGCACCGTCTTCCTGGACGAGGTGGGCGAGCTGCCGCTGCCCACGCAGGCCAAGCTCCTGCGCGTGCTCGAGAGCGGCGAGGTGTCGCGCCTGGGGAGCCTCAAGCCGCGGCCCATCGACGTGCGCTTCCTCTCGGCCACCAACCGCGACCTCGAGTCGCTCGTGCCCGCCGCCTTCCGCCAGGACCTCTATTACCGGCTCAACGGCATCTCCATCCACGTGCCGCCGCTGCGGGAGCGCCGCGGCGAGATCCGCGCGCTGGCGCGTGCGTTCCTGCGCGACGCGTGCAGGAAGGCGGGCCGGGCCGAGCTGTCGCTGACGCCGGCGGCGCTGGCCAGGCTCGAGGCGCACACCTGGCCCGGCAACGTGCGCGAGCTCCGCAACGTGCTCGAGCGCGCGGCGCTGCTCTGCCCGGAGGAGGCCATCGACGCCGAGCACGTCATGCTGGGCACGACGGGCGCCCCGCCGCGCGAGATGGGCCCGCCGCCGCCGTCGAAGCCGCTCGCGACCGGCAGCGGCGACGACGAGAAGCAGCGCATCGTCGACGCCCTCGAGAAGTGCGGCGGCAACCAGAAGGAAGCGGCGAAGGTGCTCGGCATCTCGCGCCGGACGCTGGTGTACCGCCTCGACGCGTACGGCCTGCCGCGCCCGAGGAAGCGCGGCGCCGACAAGTAGACGCGCCCTCGCGTCCGGAGGGGCGGCCCTCCCGTCCGGAGGGACGGCCCTCCCGTCCGGAGGGGCGGCCCTCTCGTCCGGAGGGACGGCCCTCTCGTCCGGAGGGACGGCTCACTCGCCCGGAGGACCGGCTCTCTCGCCCGGAGGACCGGCTCTCTCGCCCGGAGGATCGGCTCACTGGCCCGGAGAACCGGCTCACTCGCCCGGAGGACCGGCTCACTCGCCCGGAGGACCGGCTCACTCGCCCGGAGGACCGGCTCACTCGCCCGGAGGACGCGCCCTCTCGACCGGAGGGAGCGCGCTCTCGACGGGAGGAGAGAAGAGAAACCGCCAGGACGCCAAAGACGCCAGGGAAGAGGGATGGGCGGCTCCTGGCGTCCTTGGCGCCCTGGCGGTTTTCTCTCTCTCTCGCCAACCGCTACGATGCCCCGGTGCAGGTCGACGATCGCTTCGTCGTCGAGCGCCTGGCCGCGGCGGGCGGGATGGGCCGCGTCTTCCGCGCCATCGACACCGAGACGCGCGAGGCCGTCGCCCTCAAGGTGCTCGACTCGCGCGACTCCGGCGGCTCGCGCAGCCGGGCGCTCGAGCGCTTCGCCCGCGAGGCGCGCCTGCTCGCGCAGATCCGCCACCCGGGCGTCGTGCGCTTCGTCGCCTTCGGCACCACCGGGCGGGGCGAGCCGTACCTGGCCATGGAGTGGCTGGAGGGCGAGACGCTCGCCGGTCGCCTGGCGCGCGGGCCGCTGTCGGTCGACGAGGCGCTGCTGCTCGGACGCCGCCTCGCCTCCGCGCTCGCGTGCGCCCACGCCGCGGGCGTGGTGCACCGCGACGTCAAGCCGAGCAACGTGCTGCTCGTCGGCGGCGAGGTCGAGCAAGCCAAGCTCATCGACTTCGGCATCGCCCGCTTCGCGCCGCTCGCCACCGACGTCACGCGCCCGGGCGGCGTCCTCGGCACGCCGGGCTACATGGCCCCCGAGCAGGCCCGCGCGCTGCGCGAGATCGACGCGCGCGCCGACGTCTACGCCCTGGGCTGCGTGCTCTTCCGCGCGCTCACCGGGCGGCTTCCCTTCGAGGGCGAGGACGCGCTGTCGGTGCTGGCCAAGATCCTGCTCGAGCGCACGCCGCGGCTGCGCGACTTCTCGCCGCTGGTGCCGCCGGCGCTCGACGCGCTGGTGGGGCGCATGCTCTCCAAGGAGCCGGACGGGCGCCCGCGCGACGGCGCCGCGCTGGTGGCCGAGCTCGACGCGCTCGATGGTCTGTCGCCCGGCGGCGCGCCCAGCGTGCGCCAGCCGGCGCTCGGCGAGGGCGAGCAGCGCTTCGTCAGCCTGGTCGTCGTCCCCGGCGCGGCCGCGGTGGGGCACGACGACGACGCGCCCACCATCGTGGAGGACCTCGACGCCGCGCCGGCGCGCATCTCGGGGGCCGTGGCGCGCTTCGGCGGAGAGCTCGAGTGGCTGGCCGACGGCTCGCTGGTGGCGGTGCTGGCCGGCTACGGCAGCGCGACCGATCAGGCGACGCAGGCGGCGCGGTGCGCGCTGGCGCTGCGCGAGGGCGTCCCCGAGGGGCCCATCGTGCTGGCCACGGGGCGGGCGGAGCGCACCGAGGGCGCGCCGGTGGGCGAGGTGATCGATCGCGCGGCGAAGCTGGCGCTCCGGGCGCGCGAGCGGCCGCGGGCGGACGGCGCCATCCTGGTCGACGACGTGACGGCGGCGCTGCTCGACGCGCGCTTCGATCTGGCGGGCACCAGCGAGCCGCACGTGCTGGCGCTGCGCGGCGAGCGCGAGCCCACCGAGGCCACGCGGCAGCTGCTGGGCCGGCCTGTGCCGTTCATCGGGCGCGAGCGCGAGCTGGCCACGCTGACGGCGGCGCTCGAGGAGTGCCGGGAAGAGCGCGCGCCGCGGGCGGTGATCGTGACGGGGGCGGCGGGCGTGGGCAAGTCGCGCCTGCGGCACGAGCTGATCCGCGCGGTGCGCGCCGCGGGCGACGAGGTGGAGGTGTGGACCGCGCGCGGCGACCCCATGAGCGCGGGGGCGCCGTTCGGGATGGTGGCGCAGGTGCTGCGCGGCGCGGTGGGCCTGGTGGAGGGCGAGGCCCCCGCGGCGCGCCGCCGCAAGCTGCGCGCGCGCGTGGCCCGGCACGTGGCGCCGAGCGACCGCGAGCGGGTGACGGCCTTCCTCGGCGAGCTGCTGGGCGTGCCCGGCGAGGACGAGGGCGTGGAGGTGCGCGTCGCCCGGCAGGACCCGATGCTGATGGGCGACCAGCTGCGGCGCGCGTGGGAGACGTTCCTCGCCGCGGAGTGCGCGGCGCGGCCGGTGCTGGTGGTGCTGGAGGACCTGCACTGGGGCGACGTGCCGAGCGTGCGCTTCTTCGACGCGGCGCTGGCGATGGAGGGCGCGCCGCTCATGGCGCTGGCCCTGGCGCGGCCGGACGTGCACGACAGCTTCCCGCGCCTGTGGAACGAGCGCGCGGTGCAGGAGCTGCGCCTGGCGCCGCTGGGGCGGCGGGCGAGCGAGGCGCTGGTGCGCCACGCGCTCGGCGAGGGCGTGGCCCAGGACGTGGTGGACCGCATCGTCGATCGCGCGGCGGGCAACGCGTTCTTCCTGGAGGAGCTGGTGCGCGCGACGTCGACCGACGCCGGCGACGCGCTGCCCGAGAGCGTGCTGGCCATGGTGCAGGCGCGCCTGGAGCGGCTCGACGCGGGCGAGCGGCGCCTGCTGCGGGGCGCGAGCGTCTTCGGCCGCACCTTCTGGCGCGGCGGGGCGGCGGGGCTGCTGGGCGACGCGGGGGCCGACCGGCGCGACGTCGAGGCGCTGCTCGAGCGGCTGGTGGCGCGCGAGCTCGTGTCGCGGCGGGCGACATCGACCTTCTCCAACGAGGTGGAGTACGCCTTCCGGCACGAGATCGTGCGCGAGGCGGCGTACGCCATGCTGACCGAGCGCGACCGGCGCGCGGGGCACGCGCTGGCGGCGGCGTGGCTGGAGGAGCGCGGGGAGACGTCGGCGCTGGTGCTGGCCGAGCACTGGGAGCGCGGGGGCGAGACGGCGCGCGCGCTGCGCGGCTACGAGCGGGCGGCGGAGCAGGCGCTGGAGGGAAACGACTTCGAGGCGTGCGTGGCGAGGGCGGAGCGCGGCGTGGCGTGCGGGGCGCACGGCGAGGAGCTGGGGCGGCTGCGGCTGCTGCAGGCGGAGGCGCACCGGTGGCGCGGCGACCTGCGGGCCTCGCGCGGGGGCGCGGTCGAGGCGTTCGGGCTGCTGCGCCCGGAGAAGGCCAGCTGGTACGAGGCGGTCGGCCTGCTGGGGCTGATGACGTCGGCGCTGGGCGAGATGGGCTGGATGGTGTCGCTGGCGGAGCGACTGCTCGACGCGAAGGCCTCGGCGCTGGCGCGCGACGCGCAGGACGCGTACGCGGTGGCGTCGGGGCGGATCGCCAGCCAGCTTTTCTACTCGGGGCGGGGCGAGCTCGGCTCGAAGCTGCTGGCGCGCGTGGACGACGAGCTGGCGGCGGGCCACCCCGAGCCTCCGGCGCTGGCGGCGCTGGCCTTCAGCCGCGGCGTGCGCGCGGTGTCGATCGGCGACTACTCCACGGCGCTCGGCGAGCTGCGCGCGGCGCGCGCCGACTACGAGCGGGCGGGCGACGTGCGGGCGCAGTCGATGGTGATGGGCAACGTGGCCTACGTGCACATGCTGGTGGGGCACTACGAGGACGCGGCGGACCTGCTGCGGTTCATCGCGGCGGTGGCGCGGCGGCTGGGGCTGCAGCACACCATCGCCGGGGTGAAGCACAACCTGGGGCTGGCGCTGGCGCGCGCGGGTCAGCTGGGCGAGGCGCGCGAGATGGAGAGCGCGGCGGTGGAGCTGCTGACGGCGCAGGGCAACCACCGCGTGGGCGCCGGCGCGCGGGCGTACCTGGCCACCATCCTGATGCTCCAGGGGGACCTGCCGGCGGCCGAGCGCGAGGCGCGGGCGGCGGTCGAGCTGCCGCACCCGTCGCCGTCGGTGCGCGCGCTGACGCTGGCGACGCTGTGCGACGTGCAGCTGGCGCGCGGCGACGCGCGGGGCGCGCTCGACACGGCGAGGAAGGCGACGTCGCTGCTGGAGCAGATGCCGTCCGACGAGCACGAGGCGTACGTGCGGCTGGTGATGGCGCGCGCGCTGCGCGCGTGCGGCGACGAGGCGGGCGCGCGCGAGGTGGTGCGCGAGGCGCAGGCGCGCCTCGACGTGCGGGCGGCGTGCATCGCCGATCCGGTGCTGCGCGCGAGCTTCCTCGAGCGGGTGCCGGAGAACGCGGCGACGCGCGCGCTGGCGAGGGAGCTGCTCGGGGGTCACGCCACCGCTCCGTGATGGTCGCGGCGCTGCTAGCGTCTACGCGCGATGCGGTTCCCGGATTCGTTCCTGTTCGGCACGGCGACGTCGGCGACGCAGATCGAGGGGCACTGCACCACCGGCGACTGGCACGCCTTCGCGCGGGAGCCAGGGCGCATCAGGCACGGCGACACGCCCGACGTGGCGTGCGACGGCTGGCACCGCTGGCCGGAGGACGTGGCGCTCCAGAAGACGCTGGGCATGGGCGCGTACCGCCTGTCCATCGAGTGGGCGCGCATCGAGCCGCAGGCGGACACCATCGACCGCGGCGCGCTCGACACCTACCGCCGCATGCTGGGCGCGCTGCACGACGCGGGGATAGAGCCGATGGTGACCCTGCACCACTTCACGCTGCCGCAGTGGCTGGCGGAGCGGGGGGGCCTGCTGGCCGGCGGCTTCGCGCTGCGCCTGGCGCGCTTCGCGCGGGTGGCGGTGGACGCGCTGGGGGACCTGTGCCGCCTGTGGATCACCATCAACGAGCCGAACATCCTCGCCGCGCACGGGTACCTGCTCGGCGTGTGGCCTCCGGCGCGGCGGAGCGCGGTGGCCGCCTTCCGCGCGCAGCGGCGGCTGCTCGACGCGCACGACGGCGCGTACCGGGCGCTCAAGGAAGCGCGCGGCGACGACGTGCAGGTGGGCGTGGCGCATCACCTGCGCGTGGTGCAGCCCGAGCGGCCGGGCTCGCGGCGCGACCGGGCCGCGGCGGCGCTCTACCGGCGCGTCTTCAACGACGCCTTCGCGGTGGCCGCGTGCAAGCGGCGCACGCAGGACTTCTTCGGCATCAACTACTACAGCCGCGACGTGGTGCGCTTCTCTCGGGCGAAGGCGGGGGAGCTCTTCGTGTCGCGCGGCGTCCCGCCGGGGGCCGAGGTGAGCGACCTGGGCTGGGAGATCTATCCGGAGGGGCTCGGCGAGCTGGTTCGCACCTGGGGGCGGCGCAGCGGTCTGCCGGTGTACGTGACCGAGAACGGCATCGCCGACGCCGCGGACGGCAAGCGCGGCCCCTTCCTCGAGCGCCACTTGACCGAGCTCGCGCGCGCCATCGCCGAGGGCTTCGACGTGCGCGGCTACTTCCACTGGTCGCTGCTCGACAACTTCGAGTGGGCGGAAGGGTACGAGCCGCGCTTTGGCCTGGTGGAGGTGGACTACGCCACGCAGGAGCGCCGCCCGCGTCCGAGCGCGCACCTCTACGCGCGCATCGCGCGGGAGAGGTCGGTCCAGCGCGCGGGGGCCTCGGTCTAGCGTGCCCTCCGGGCCGTCGGCCCCTGGGGGGGACCTCAGTCCTGGCAGTTGGGCAGGGAGAGGATGCCCTCGGCCACGCCGTTCTGGAGGAGGAAGGCGACCTGCTCCTCGCGTCGCCGCCAGTAGCACTGCGTGTGCGCGGGACGCAGGTAGCCGAAGCCGTAGATGGTGGGGTTCTTCGGGTTGCCCGCGACGCGGTCGAGGTCGAAGCGGTACTGCGCCTCGCGGCGCGCGACGACCTGCGCCGCCTGATCGGTGACGCGCGCGGCCCGGTCGACGAGCGGCATGCCGTCGCCGCCGCCGGCGTAGGCGAGGACGGCGCGGTAGAGGAGCGCGGCGTGCTGAGCGCGCAGGCGCACGATGGCGATGCCGTCCCACAGCTCGTCGCACCACGGCGCGAGCGCGGCGTCCGCGCCCCGGCAGCGGGCGGCCACGGCGTCCTCGATGGGCTGCGACTCCGCCGCGAACGACTCGAGGGCCTGCACGATGGTGGCCTCGAAGCCGGCGCGCTCGTCGGCGCCCATGGCGGCGACCTGCTCGAACGCGAGGCGCCTGGGGTGCGTCTCCAGGCCGGCGAGGTAGCCCTCGTCGACCGTGGAGTTCTCGCCCTGCACGTAGGACAGCAGGCGATGGTCGAAGAGATAGCTGGTCTGGAGCTTCACGTAGCTGGAGAGCGCGGCGGTCACGTCGTTCTCGCAGCTGCCGTAGGCGGCGGCGTAGTGCGCGAGGAAGTGGTCGAGCGGCGCGCCCGGCTCCCACAGCATCTTGGCCACCAGGTAGTCGGTGAGCCAGTAGCCCCACTCGTGCCCGGAGGTGAAGGTGACGTGCCCGCCCAGCGGCGGCAGGCCCCTGTCGGCGATCTCGGCGCTCAGGCCGTGGATGTCGAGCCAGCGCGCGTGGAGGTGCTCGGGCAGGAACGCCGGCACGTCGATGTCGGCGCTGATCCAGTAGGCCGACTCCGGGAAGTAGCTCACGCGCCGGGTGGGCAGCTCCTTCAGCAGGTAATCGTGCTGGAGATGGAAGTCGGGATGCGCGTACGTGGCCCACTCGCGGTAGACGTCGAAGAGCGACAGCGTGTGCACGCTCTGCCCGAGGCGCGCGTCGCTGTACTGCGGCAAGTGGTAGTAGAAGGTCCGCTGGCCCTGGTACTGCACCCAGAGCTGCGGGTAGTTGCCGACGTGGTTCTGGACGTCGACCTCGATGGCCGGGTCCTTGGTCACGAGATAGTCGGTGGCGTAGCTGAGCCAGTCGATGATCTGCTGGGGATCGGCGCCGGTGAACTCGCCGAGGGCGAGCTCCACGAAGTCCCAGGGCAGCTCCATCAGGTGGTCGAGCGCCGCCGACATCTGCGCTCGCCACTTGCTGGCGTCGGTCACCAGCACCACGTTGTTCTGGAGCGCCGCGCCGCCCCACACCTGCGGGACGGCGCCCACGCGCACGCCGCGGGAGTGTGCGTAGTCGAGGATGGCCTGGGCGTGGGGCTTCCACGAGGCCCAGTCCACGGTCGCCAGCAGCGGCCACTGCACGAGGTTCTGCCCGGTCTTCACCAGCCAGTCGACGAAGCGCTTCGCGTCGGCGAGGTTATCCGCGCCGGGCTCCATGAAGGTCGCCAGGTACTCGATGGGGTGCAGCGTGTGGGGCTGCAGGCCGCGCCGCTTCGCCATCGGCCTGCGCCACACGTCGATGGCCTGGGGCAGGCGCGGCGCGCCGAGCGCGGGGACGAGCTCCTGCTTGGGATGGAAGAAGCGCGCGCCGAGCTCCTCGAGGAGCGCGTAGGCCCCGCTGACGAGGTCGGCCGCCGTGCCGGCGTAGACGAGGAGCGTCGTCTTGCCGCCGGTGTCGATGCGCTTGATGGCGTACCCGTCGCCGATGGTCGTGCCGAGGGCGGCCGCGGCGGCCGGGCTGCTCGACAGCCAGAGCGTGGCCCGGCGGGCGACGTCGGGAGGCGTGGCAGCCACGGCGACGGGGCCGCCCCACATGGCGCCGAGGTAGCTCGCCAGGTCCACGCGCACGGGCGCGAGCAGGGGGTCGGTCCCCTCCAGGGTGACTTCCACGTCGGCGAGGGCGAACGTGTCCGTGGGCGCCACGGAGACCGTCGAGTCGCAGGCCACGACGGGCTGGGGCGGCGCAGCCGGGCTCGAGCTGCACGCGGCGCCGGCGGCGCACCCGAGCACCGCCAGCAGGGCCGCCGCGCGTCGCCTCATCGGCCGGCGAGCTTAGTCGAACCGCGACGGCGCGCACGGACGCTCGTGCGCGCTCGCCGTGCGCAAGGCGTCTGCGCTCGAAGCGCAAGAAGCGGCTCCGGAGCGGGCGCGCGGGCATGGCCCGGAGGTTGCCACTGCGCTCGCTCGCATGAAGCGAGCTTGGATGGGGTGGGGCCTGGCGCTGGGGGCGATGGGCGTGGCCGCGGCCGCCTGCGGGCGCGGCTCGCACGAGAGCGCCGGCCCGGGCGACGACGGCGGGATCCCGTCGCTCATCGACGACGACGCCGCCATCCACCAGTGCACCGGCGCCGATCCGTCGTCGTCGCTCGGCTGCGAGTACCTGGCGGTGCACATGGACGGCACCTTCGACGCCGACAACGGCTGCTTCGCGGTGTTCGTCGCCAACGCGTCGCCGGAGCAGCCGGCGCACCTCGACGTGAGCTTCGACGGAATCGCCATCGATCTGTCGCAGTTCGCCAAGGTCCCGCGCGGCACGGGGCAGGCGCTCGCCTACGACGACTTCGATCCCAACGCCGGCGTCGCCCCGGGGAACGTGGCCATCCTGTTTCTGGCCGGGCCCGACAGGCCGGGCAAGCCGGCCGGGTGGGACGAGCACAACCCGGTGCCGTGCCCGGTGCAGCCCGCGCTCTCGGCGCTGACGCAGGTGCACGGCAGCGGCATCGGGCGCGCGTTCCGCATCCGCACCGACCAGCCGGTGGCGGCGTACCAGATGCTGCCGTACGGCGGCGGCTCGGCGGCGGTGACCGGCGCCACGCTGCTGGCGCCGACGAGCGCGTACGGGACCAACTACGTGGCGGCCTCGGCCTACAAGCTGGTGGGCAGCGGCAACGGACGCGACGGTCCGTCGCTCGACATCGTGGCCGCCGAGGACGGCACCACCGTGACCATCCGGCCCACGGTCGACATCGACCCGGGTGTCGGCGTCGCGGCGGCGAGCGCGGGGCAGACCGTCTCGTACACCCTCGATGCGGGGCAGGTCCTCCAGATCACCCAGGACGCGGAGCTCACGGGAAGCCCCATCCAGAGCGACAAGCCCATCGGCGTCTTCGGCGGCTACACGTGCATGGGCATCGGCCCGCAGTGCTGCTGCGACCACTCCGAGCAGCAGATCCCGAGCGTGCAGCAGATGGGCAGCGAGACCGTCGCCGCCGGCTACCGCGACCGGACCACCTTCAAGGAAGACCGTCTGTGGAGGCTGCTCGGCGCGGTCGACGGCACGACGCTCTCGTACGACCCGCCCGTCGGCGGCCCGGCCTCGCTGGGGGCGGGCGAGATCGCGGAGTTTCACAGCGACACGCCGTTCGTGGTCCGCAGCCAGGGAGCCGACCATCCGTTCCTCGTCCTCGGCTACATGAGCAGCGCCAACGACCTGGGCACGGCCAGCGACGCGCAGGGGTACGGCGATCCCGACGTGGTGCGCGCGGTGCCGACGCCGCAGTGGCGCCCGGGCTACGTGTTCTTCACCGACCCGACGTATCCGGAGACGGACCTCGTGTTCGTGCGCAAGCGCGGGCCGGCGGGCTTCGCCGACGTGAAGCTCGACTGCGCCGGGACGCTGACGGGCTGGACGCCCATCGACGCCGCGGACACCTACGAGCTGGCGCGCTTCGATCTGGTCCGCCACGACTTCCAGAAGCAGGGGGCGTGCGACAACGGGCGGCACGAGGCGAGCTCGGACCAGCCGTTCGCGCTCACGGTGTGGGGCTGGGGGACGCCGGAGACGAAGGCGCTGACCGGCTACGTGTCCTACGGGTACCCGGCCGGGGAGAACCTCGCGCCCATCAACCATGTCGTCGTGCCGCCGCAGTGAGGGAGTCATGCGCGTTCTGTCGTTCATCGCGATGGTGGGGATCGCCGGCTGCGCCAACGGGGTGAAGGCGGGCGGCGCGAACGCGGGCGACGCCTACCCGGACGTGGCGTCGTTCTGTCAGGGGTACGCGGAGGCGGAGTGCAGCAGCGCCGTGGTGAGCGCGTGCGGCGTCAAGGACCCCGCGAGCTGCGTGAGCACGAGCTCGGCGGCGTGCCTGGCGACCCAGCCGCAGGGGACGACGTACGTGGCCGACGACGCGCAGAAGTGCATCCAGCTCGCCGAGGCGACGTACGCGTCGACCACCCTGGCCGCCGACCAGATGAAGGAGCTGGCGAAGGCCTGCGGGACGCAGGTCTTCAGCGGCCCGGGGCAGGCGCGGGCGCCGTGCTCGAGCGACTACGACTGCAGCTCGAAGGACGGCCTCGCGTGCGTCGTGCCCTTCGGGCAGACGGCCGGCAAGTGCTACGCGCCGACCACGGTGCAGCCGGGCGGCGCCTGCGCCGACGAGGCGGACGTGTGCACCGACGGCTGGTTCTGCGAGCCCAAGACGCGGACGTGCACCGCCGCCGCCAACCTCGGGCAGAGCTGCGGCGACGGCTACATGCCGTGCGCGGCCGGCCTGTCGTGCTCCGGCGGCCTCTTCGCCACCTGCAGCAAGAAGCTCGACGACGGCCACCCCTGCACGCTCGCCGACGACTGCGCCGGCGGGCTGTGCGACAAGGCGGCCTCGCAGGCGGAGGGCACGTGCGCCTCGCGGATCACGCTGACGCCGCTCGACTCGGCGTGCGCCTCGTTCGAGGGGAAGTGACGCTCAGAAGCGGGCGCCTACGGGGGAAAGCGTCACCGGCGGAGGACCCAGCTGCGGATCGGTCGAGTCGGCCTTCACGAAGCGGTCGCCGTTGAGGTCTTGCACGTCGAGGGTGACCTCGACGGCGACGTTGGCCGCCTCGTAGGTGCGCAGCCCGAGGTCGAAGCCCGTGAGACCGGCGATGACCGGCGGGATCCACGGCGTGTAGATGGGATCGTTGGCGTTGGACCGGTTCTGCGGGTTGAAGATGTTGTTGACGATGCCGGTCGAGTTGAAGGCGTTCATGTTGCCCATGCCCGGCGGCTGGGGCTGCGCCTGCGGGCTGGCCAGCACGTTCTGCGCGGACGCGAGCTTGATGGCGATCTCGTGCATGTCGTCGGTGGTCAGCGTGCCCTCCACGCGCGACTTGCCGGGGACGACGAAGACGAGGTCGTAGCCGTAGTTGGGCGTGGTCTGCTCGTCGTTGACGACGGTGACGCCGGGGCTCCACCGCACGAACTCGTTCCACGGGTCGATCAGCATCCACACCACGTGCTGCTGGTCGTCGAGGTTGGAGATGGTGAAGTGGCCCTCCACGCTCTCGTCGGCGTTCTTGAGGTACGGCGCGTGCGCATAGGGCGTCCCCGCCGGCGGCGGACCGAGCGACTGCACCTGCGAGTCCGAGGGCTTCTTCACCGGCAAGGGCACGGCGACCTGCACCTCGTACATGG
The DNA here is from genome assembly GCA_036560665.1 of Polyangiaceae bacterium. Lineage (GTDB taxonomy): Bacteria > Myxococcota_A > Polyangia > Polyangiales > Polyangiaceae > Palsa-1150. Next base: position 6,466 of record DATBQU010000346.1, on the reverse strand, counting down.
TGGTATTCTGGTCCTGGTAGTAGGCGGCGATGTTGCTGGTCATCCCGAGGGCAACGGGGGCGGTGACCTGGTCGGCCGAAGTGTTGGAGCACGCGACGCCCGCGGCGACGGCCAGGGCTCCGAAGAGGGCGAAGCGGGGGCCCTGCCCCACGCGAATGGGGGCGTGCGGCCCGGCGGCGGTATGCGAATTCCGCAGCATGAGTGTCGTTACGACCTCCGGCCCCGGTCGGGTGCGACGCACGTGCCAAGTGTAGCGGATTTACCCCGCGTCGAGCTCGGCCAGGATGCGGTAGAGCCCCTGGCGGCTGATCCCGAGGGCGCGGGCGGCCCGAAGCTTGTTGCCGTCGGCCGAGGCGATGGCGCGACCGACGAGCTCGCGGAGCTCGGCGCGGTGCCGGGCGCGCAGGGAGGCGACGCTGGTCTCGTCGAAGGCGCGCTGCGGGTGGGCCGCGGCGCGTGCGCCGCTCGAGCGGATGGCCTCGCGCACCTCGTCGCCGGAGATCATGTTCCCCTCCTCGAGGGAGGCCGCCACGCGGAGCACGTTCGACAGCTCGCGCACGTTGCCGGGCCACGCGTGCTCGCTCAGCGCCGTCAGCGCCGGGACGTCGAGGCGCTTGTTCTGCGTGGTCGGCTCGCGGGCGAGGAGGGCGCGCGCGACGACGGGGATGTCCTCGGGGCGCTCGCGCAGGCTGGGCACGCGCGCGGTGATGGCGGCGAGGCGATAGTAGAGGTCCTCGCGGAAGGCGCCCGAGGAGACCATCGCCGCCAGATCGCGGTGGGTCGCGGCCAGCACGCGGACGTCTATCTTGCGCGCCTTGGTCCCGCCGACCGGGCGCACCTCGCGCTCCTCGAGCACGCGCAGGAGCTTGGCTTGCATGGCGCGGCTCATCTCCCCCACCTCGTCGAGGAAGAGCGCGCCGCCCTGGGCCTCGACGAAGAGCCCGTGGCGCGCGCGCTCGGCGCCGGTGAAGGCGCCGCGCTCGTGCCCGAAGAGCTCCGCCTCGAGGAGCGGCTCGGGGATGGCGGCGCAGTTGATGGCGACGAAGGGGCCGGCCGCGCGTGTGGACAGCCGGTGCGCGAGGCGCGCGAAGAGCTCCTTTCCGCTGCCGGTCTCGCCGGTGATGACCAGGCTGGTGTCGCTGCGCGAGGCGCGGGCGAGGATGACGATGGCCCGCACCAGCGGCGGCGAGCTGCCCACGAGCCCCACCTCGTCCTTCGCGCGGATGACCTCGGAGCTGAGGGCGGTATCGAGCTCGGCGCGACGCGTCTGCTTGGCTGCTGCGGCGCGGGTCTCGATGGCGCGCAGCGTGCGCTTGAGCGTCACGCGCAGCTCGGGGGGTGCGCGATCGAGGAGCCGTTCGCGGATCACCGCCAGCGAGGTGCGCGCCAGCGTGCCGATGGGGTCGGGCTCGGTGGACAGCGCGGCGATGGCCTCGTGCTCGGTGCGCGCCGCCGTCCCGTTGACCCCCAGCGCGAAGGCCCCGAGCCAGCGGAGCAGCGCCGCTTCCGGCCGGCTCGTGGCACGCGCCGCCAGGGCCATGGCGCGCGCGGCGATGGCCCCGTTGGCCCCCTTGCTCGCCTGCGCCACCACCTCCACTGCGATCCGCTCGGCTTCGTCCGCCCGTCCACGCGCGAGGAGCGCCTGCGCGCGAAGCAGGGTCAGACCGAGGCGCGAGGGTGTGTCGATCCCTTCCAGCGCCAGCCCTTCGCTCGCCAGCCGCTCGACGACGTCCGGGCGCTCGCCCTCGGCCAGCGCCAGCATGGCCTCGAGAGAGAGACGCTGCGCGCGCTTCCAGGCGGCCGCGTCGGGGGCCGTGGGGTGGGCATCCAGCAGATCGCGCGCCAGGTCGAGCGCCCCGAGATCGACGTAGATGACGAGGCGCGCCGACAGCAGCAGCCAGGCCACGCCGAGGTTCGTCTCCCGCGCCAGCTCGTCGGCCCGGTCCATCGCGCGCAGCGCCTCGGCGTACCGCCCCCCGGCCTGGTGGGTCGCCGCGGCGTGGAGCAGGACGCGCAGCGCGCGCATCGGCGGCTGGCCCACCGCCGGCAGGGCGAGCGCCTCCGCGAACGCCTCGCGGGCGCGCTCGCCGTCGCCCAGCCGGCCGAGCAGAAGGCCGAAGTCGGCCAGCACCGTGCGCAGCGTGGCCGGATCACGCGCCTTCATCGCGGAGGCGCGCGCACGGCTGGCCCAGCGCAGACCCTCCACGTTGTCCCCTTGCGAGCGCACGATCTCGGACAGCGCCAGCTCGGCCAGGGCGAGCTCGCGGTACGCCGACGCGGCCTGCGCGATACGCGCCGACTCCTGCGCGGCCTGCAGCGCATCGTCGGTGCGATCCGCGTAGAGCGAGGCCAGCGCCAGCAGCCGGCGGGCGCTCGCGCGCACGTTGCCGCTCACCTCGCGGGCGGCCGCGTCGGTCCCCTCGGGGACCCGCTCGGCCGCCTGATCCGCCGCGTCGACCGCGCGACGTGCCAGCTCGCGCGCCGTCTCGTAGTCGCCCGCCTCGAAGGCGGACTCCGCGGCGTGGACGAGGGCGTCCCGGTCCTCGATTCGCGCGCGCTGGCGCAAGGCGCGGTGTGCGGGCTGCGGCACGGCCCCGATAGCCTATCATCGGCGGGTGCCCCCTCTCCTGGTCGCCTCCGGCGTGCGCGTCGACGTCGCCGGCACGGCGGCCATCGACGGGCTGAGCCTGGCGACGACGGGCGCCCATGTGCTCGTGCTCGGCGCGGCGCGGGCGCTCTTCGAGACCGCGGCGGGGCAGCGCGGGACGGCGCGCGGCGAGCTGCGCGTGGAGGGCCACGCGCCGCTGGCGGCGATCCGCGCCGGGATCGTGGCATGCGCGCCGCTCGACCCCCCGCTGCCGCCGGCCTGGACCCTGGCGCAGTACGTGACGTGGAGCGCGAGGCTGGCCGGCCACGCCCGAGCGGCCGCGAGGGGCCTGGCGGCCGAGGCGCTGGAGCGCATGCAGCTCGGCGCGCTGGCGGCGACGAAGCTCGCGGCGCAGGCGCCGGCGGCCCGGCGCGGAGCGGTGGTGGCAGCGGCGCTCGCCACGGGGGCGGCGACGCTGCTGCTCGACGATCCGCTGTCGGGCCTGCCCGGGGAGGCGGCGCGGCCCTTTGCGCGCGTCCTGGCGCGGGCGCTCGCCGACCGGCGCGCGGCGGTGTTCGCGGCGCGGGTGCCGCTCGAGTCGCCGATCGCGATGGCGGCCGACGAGGTCGTCGTCGTGGACGGCTCGCAGGTCGTGGCGCAGGGCGCCCCGGCGGAGCTCGCGGCCGCAGAGCGCACGGTCGCGCTGCGCGTGGCCGGTGACGTGCAGACCTTCGCGCGCGCGGTGGAAGCGGGCGGAGGGCGCGCAGAGGTGACGGCCGGCGCGCCGGAGCCGGTTCACGTCCGGGTCGAGCTCGGACCGCTGGCGGCGCGTGACCTGCTGCGGCTCGCCGCGCAGTCGAACGCCGTGGTGATCGAGCTACGCCCGCTGGCGCGCGCCTTCGCGTAGACTCCGGCGGCCATGGCGCAACGCTCCACGGTCCGACGCGGCGAGGTCGACTCCCCCCTGACGATGCGCTCCCCCATCGAAGGCGGACGGCTCGGTGTATACACGGCGCTGGGCGCGTCGGTCTCCGCCATCCCGTTGCCCTGGGTTCCGGACTCGCTGGTGCGGCGCGTGCGCGGCGCGCTGGTTCACGACATCGCGGTGCGCCACGGCCTGTCGCTCACGCAGGACGCGCGCGACGTTCTCTGCGAGCCGTCGGGGCCGGACGGGCCGCGCGGCCTGCTGGCGCAGGCGGTGAGCTACCTCGGCGTCCGCCTGGCGGCGCGCACCCTCACGCGCTTCGGTCCCATCGGGATGGTGTGGCCCGTGCGCAACGCCCTGCGCACCTTCGTGCTCGGCCACCTCTTCGATCGCTACCTCGAGGCGGGCCGCACCGAGCGCGCGGTGCGGGTCGACGTCGACGAGGCGCGCCGCGTGAGGCAGGCCATCGACGGGGCGCTGGCGCGCGCGCTGACCGTGGAGGCCCCGCCGGCGGAGGAGCCGACCGTCATCGACGACCAGCGGGACGCCGTGACCGCATTGATGGACGGGCTGCTCGGCCTCGCCGCGGGCGTGCCCGGTCGGCTGATGGGGCGCCTCGACGCGGCGTTCGACGACCTGCTGGCGCACCGTCATGGGTGAGGCGCGGCCCGCGGTCGCCCGCGCGCGTCGCGTGGTGGTGAAGATCGGCTCGAGCACGCTGGCCGGCGACGACGGCGTGTACGCCCGCCTGGCGGAGACCATCGCCGCGCGGCGCGGCACGGCGTTCGTGGTGGTCTCCAGCGGCGCCATCGCCCTGGGGATGAAGAAGCTCGGCTACCGCGCGCGGCCCAAGGAGATGGCGAAGCTCCAGGCGGCGGCGGCGGCTGGACAATCGCTGCTGATGCGCGCGTACGAGGAGGCGTTCGCGCCGCGCGGGCTCTCGGTGGCGCAGGTGCTCTTGACCCACGCCGATCTGGCCGACCGCACGCGCGCCAACAACGCGAGGGCGGCGCTCGGCGCGCTGCTCGAGGCGGGGGCGGTCCCCATCCTCAACGAGAACGACTCGGTGGCGGTCGACGAGATCAAGTTCGGCGACAACGATCAGCTGTCGGCCATGGTGGCGCCGCTGGTGGACGCCGAGCTGGTGGTGCTGCTCAGCGACGTGGAGGGGCTGCTCGACGGGGCGGGCCGGCGCGTGGCCGTCGTGCGCGACGTCGCGACGGAGGCGCTGCCCCACGTGCGCAAGTCGCCCGGCGGTGTGGGGAGCGGCGGAATGGCCAGCAAGGTGGAGGCGGCGCGCCGGGCGGCGCTGGCGGGGGCCAACGTGATCGTGGCCGACGCGCGCGCCGAAGGGATCCTGGCCGCGGTGCTGGCCGGGCAAGACGTGGGCACCCTGTTCGTCGCCGCGCGCGAGCGCCTGAACGCGAAGAAGTACTGGATCGCGTTCACGCTGCGACCCCGAGGCGAGCTCGTGCTCGATCGGGGCGCGGCGGAGGCGGTGAGCGCGAAGGGCAAGAGCGTGCTCTCGGTGGGCGTCGTGGGCGTGCGCGGCGACTTCCGCGCCGGCGACGCGGTGCGCGTCGTCGAGGCGGACGGCCGGGAGATCGCTCGCGGGCTGGCGCGGTGCGGCGTCACGGACGCGGCGATGGTCGCGGGCAAGGCGCGCGAGGATCTGCCCGACGAGCTGGCCGAGCTCTCCGTCCTGGTGCACGTCGACGAGCTCGTGGTCGGCGCGCAGACCTGAGGCTACTGGGGGAACTCGAAGGCGAAGTCGTCGAAGCCCATGCCGTAGGCGTCGTTCACGCCGACGATCTCGAGCCGGGTGACGTCCTGGTACGAGGAGAGGTCGACCACGACGGGCACCGCGTAGTCGCCCTTGCCGACGAGGTCGACGGACTGCGTTCCCGACGCCGTCACGACGTGGATGGTGGCCACCTTGCTCGCGTCGTTGACGCCGATCCCCTTGAAGGAGACCTTGCGCACCGGCCTGGGGAAATCGACGAAGACCGACGCGGTCGGGCCCGTGGCGCAGGTGTAGTACGTGAAGATGTAGTTCGGGGGCGAGGCGGCGAGGCCGGCGTCGCTCGACGCGCGGCACGCGCAACCCGGGTCCGACGAGAACGTCGCGTGCGCGGCATACTGCGTGGTCACGTCCGTCCCCGTGGCGAGGTCGTCGAAGCCGATGGCGACGGGCACCCACGTCGTCGGCGTCCCCGTGTCGCTGCCGCCAGCGTCGCCGGTGGACGACGAGCCGTCCCCGGAGGCGTCGTGCGCGGCCGAGCCGTCGGACCCGGTCGCCGTTCCGCCGTCGCCTCCGGACACGTTGCCGGCATCACCGCCGAGACCGGTGGAGGCGGGCGAAGAGCCGCTGCACGCGCAGGCGAGAGCGAGCCAGGCCCAGACGAGGGTGGTGGAGCGCACGGGAGAGGATACGGGAGCTGCAACGGCGGGCTTCCCCGGGTCGGCGCACCCGTCGCCAAGGCGCAAAAGAGACGCTCGGTCGCGGGGACACACGCTACTCGTCCGCGCATGGCCCGGTCGTGGTTCGCGCTGGCCGCGGTGGCCCTCGTCGCCGCGTGCAGCGGCGGCGGGGGTGGCGGCCCCGCCCCCACGTCCCTCTACGACGACGACACGGTGCGCCTCGCGCATTGCGCGTTCGAGGCTCCGCCCCCGCACGAGGCGCTGCCGGCTCCCGCTCCTGGAGGCATCCGCGCCGGCTACGGATCGGCGGTCCTCTCGCTGCCCATCGGCGTGCCGTTCGGCGGATACACCAACCGCAGCAAGTCGCTGCGCGCGGCGACGCCGATCGACGCTCGCGCGTCGCGCTGGGCGACGGACTTCGTACCCTCCGCGGGAGTGGCCGACGCGCCGCGCGCGGAGGCGCTGGCGCTCGAGATCGCGGGCCAGCGCTGGGTGATCGCGCGGATCGACACCGTGCTCGTCCTCGCGCCGAC
>DATBQU010000345.1:0-6214 GCA_036560665.1 Polyangiaceae bacterium | reverse complement strand
GATCGCTCTCCTCTACAGTCCAAAGCGGCGCACTTCGGCCGCGGTGGTGAAGTCGTCGTTCGTTTCGTTGGCAACGCTCGTCGCGCGCGCCATCTCGCCGAAGCACTCGAAGAGGTAGGAGACCTGGCGCGTCACCAGGTTCTGCCCCGCCGCGGGGACGGTGGTGACCACGAAACGCAGCCGGTGGGCCTGGGTGAACGTGAGATCGGGCAGGATGAGCTGCCCGGTGGCGTCGTCGGTGCCCTGGTAGGTGTCCTGCCCCGCGTACTGCAGCCCGCGGATCATCCCGTTTCGAACGACGCCGGTCGACGTCCAGGTCGCGCCCGGCTTGAGCGGGAACACGTAGAGCTTCACCGGCTGGTCGTAGACGAACAGCGTCTTGCCCTCGGGCGGGCTCTCCTGCGTCGAGGCCAGTCCCTGGAGGTAAAGCGCCGACGCGTCCTGGGAGTAGACCGCCTCGAGCGTGTCGCCGGCGTCGAAGGGCGTGGCGAACTGCCCGTTGGGGAACGACGCCGCGTACCACTTGCCCTGCAAGGACCCGGCGGCGATCGTCGCCACCTGGTCGTCGGCGAGATCGGTCCCCCAGTCCCAGACCAGGTGTCCGCTCGCGTCGAGCTTGCCCGCCACGTCGACGGGGCGTGACGTGCCCGAGGGCGACACCAGGTACTTCACGGGCACTCCGAGCACCGGCTGCAGCTCCGAGGAGTCGATCTGGCCGTCGAGGTTGGGCACGCAGCTGAGGGGCGCCGCCACCCCCGCGTCGTACGCGGCGTGCTCCTCGGGGTGCGTCTGGTTGGCCTGGCACCCTGCAGCGAGGAGGACGAAGAAGAGGGGACGTCGCATGGCTCAAAACCTGTACATGACACGCGCGCGCGCGAGCTGTGCCGGAAAGGCGTTGAGGTGCGCGACCGGGTTGTCGAGCCCGGCCATCGGGAAGAGCACGGCGTACTCCAGGGCGACCCCGAAGCCGTCGCGCGATGCGTAGGCCAGCGTGGGGTCGATCTCGACGCCGAGCGGCGCCTTTCCGCCCGGCGTGTTCTCCGGGTACACCGCCCACGAGGCGATGGCGGCGACGCTGGCCTGGAGCACGCCCGGGGCCACGCGCATCACGTCCCAGCGCGCGTGCGGCCTGGCGTACACCGCGCCGGTGACGGTGCCGATGATCTCGCGGAAGAGGATGCGATCGACGAAGTAGTCCGGGTGGAACGCGAAGTTGTCGACGGTGGTGTGCGACGGCGGGTTGGCCTTGGCGCCGTTGAGGTCCCCCGGCCGGGCGGCCGGCGCGCCGATCTGGGGAAAGGCGCCGAAGCCGGGCGAGGGGTCGCCGCTCGCGTAACCACCGTCCAGCCCCGCTCCCACGCGCGACTCCGGCGGCCCGACGTCGCTCTCCAGCGCAGCGCCCATCTGCGTCGCGGTCACCGGCTGGTGGTAGAGGACGCCCGGGATCAGCGACGCCTGGTCGATCCTGCCCGCCACCAGCGCCCACTCCGCCTCGACGCGGAAAAACGGGTGCGTGACGCGCGCCCAGCCGTCGACCGCCGTGGCCTGGTAGCCCCGGGCCATGATCTGCGAGCTGGTGATGGGCAGGGGCTGCGCCGTCGGCAGGTAGGTGCCGGGCACGTCGTCGTCTTGCCAGCGCTCGGAGAGGTAAGCGCCGTACTCTACCGTGGTCTTGTCGGCCAGGCGGCGGCGGTCGCGCGCGAGGTCGTCCTTGTAGCGGAGGAAGGCGAAGGTCACGGTGTGGACGTCGGCCGAGGGCGACAGGTTGAGCGTCGTCCCGCCCGCCTGCTGCGGGACGAAAGGGCCGATCTGATCGATGTCGTAGGCCAGAGCGAAGATGTGGCGGGCCAGGGGCGTGATGAGGGCGATGCGATCGGCGGCGTCGCCGTAGTTGCAGTCCGCGCAGTCGCCGCCGTTCGCCAGCATGCCGAGGCCCCACGTGCTGCCGATCCGCCCGACGGCGAGCAGGCCGATGGGCGTCAGCGCCTCGCCCCACGCGCGCTTGACGCGCAACGCGTTGGAGGGCGAGAGCTGCGAGGCCGACGACGAAGGGACGCCCTGGGCGTCGCTGCCGAGCGCGACGTTGTCGAGGATGTCGAAGCGCGCCTTGACGGCGACCATGCCCCCCGGGGCGTAGGCGGCGATGTCCGTGCGCAGGCGCATGTCCGCGTAGGTGATGGACTGGGCGTTCGGGTTGCCCAGCGGTACGGGAAAGAGCGGCTGGCCCGACGGCGTGAGACCGCGATCGAGATCGAGGTTGTAGAGGTCCACCGCGCGCGCGCGCAGGTACCCGTTGACGTGAACGGCCACGTCGGTCCGTGGGACGATGTCCTCGCCGATGTCGGTGAAGCCGGTGGCGCCCGCCGTCTCCGACCCGAAGACCACGGCCGCCCCCGCCAGCAGCACCGGCAACGCGCGCGCGCGCCTCACGGCGTCTCCTGGTCGAGGAACCTCTGCAGCTCCTCGGTCGACGGCTGCGCCGCCTCGATCATCGGGAAGTGCCCGCAGCGGGGGTACACCACCAGGTGCGCGTGCGGCAGGTCGCGCGCCAGGCGCTCGCCGTACGCCAGCAGCGTCACCTCGTCCTCGCGCCCCCACAGCAGCAGCACCGGCTGCTTGACCTGCGCGTACTGCTTCTGCACGTCCGCGAAGCGCTGGCCGCGCACCGCCGCGAGCGCCGCCGCCGTGGTGCCCGGACGGTCGAGCGCGCGCTCGACCTCCTCCACGAAGCGCTCGCTCACGTATCGCTGCGGATCGTAGAAGGCGCGGGCGATCTTGTCGTCGGGGCGCTCGGCGTAGAAGAGGTCGAAGAGCACCTCGCCGACGCCGCTGGCGCGCGCCCACAGGAACGTGGTCGGCAGCTGCTCCTCGTAGACCCAGGCGTCGTAGAGGGCGATGCGCGTGACGCGCTCGGGCGCCTCGATGGCCATGGCCAGCGCCACCGACGAGCCCCACGAGTGCCCGACCACCGCCGCCTGGTGGATGTTGCGCTGCTCCATCAGCGCCAGCACCAGCTGCGCCTCGGCCTGCGGCGAGTAGTCCCCGGCGGGACGGCTCGACCAGCCGAAGCCCTTGAGGTCGAGCGCGAGCACGCGGTGCTTCTTCGACAGCTCGCGGGTGACGCCCTGCCACGTCTCCAGCGCGGAGGCGAAGCCGTGCAAGAGCACGATCGGCGGCCCCTCGCCCACGTCCACGAAGCGCAGCCGCGCCCCGGCGATGTCGGCGTAGTACGCGTCCTTCGGCGCCCCGGGGGGGATCCCGTCGTAGAAGGACGGCGCGCAGCCGCAGAGCAGCGCGGCCGCCGCCATCGTCACCGCCAGCTTCACGGCGCGAGCCTCCGCGCTTCGGCGGCGTTGGTGAACTCCGTGCTCTCCGGCGGGTTCGGGTTGGTGGTGGTCTGGGAGGTGAGCGACGCCACGGGGCCGAAGCACTCGGCGATGAAGGCGAGCGACTGCGTGACCGTCACCAGCGCGCCCACCGTGCGCGTCAGCGTGGTCTGCACCCGGAGCACCTGGAACGTGCCATAGGGCACCTTGAGCGTGCCCCTGGCGTCGACCTTCGACTGGTACTGCTCGCTGTACGGGACCGACAGCTCGCAGTTGCAGGTGGTCGAGTAGTAGGTGCCGCTGATCTGCGCGGTGTTGCCCCAGCTCGCGCCGATCTGCATGGGGAGCGACAACGTCTGCGCGGCGGGCGCGTACGACACCTCCGTCTGCTGCGCGCCGCTGGTGGGGGAGACGACCCCCTGCAGCACCAGACCCTGGCCCTGCGCCTGGAAGACGCCCAGCAGCGTCTGGGTATCGCTCAGCTTCGTGGTGTAGGTCGCCGTCGTGAACTGCGCCGAGAACCACTGTCCCGTCGGCGCGTCGGTGGTGACGATGACGGTGTGATCGCCCTGCAGCGCACCGGACAGGTCCCACACGCGGGTGCCGTCGGGCTGCTTGGTCCCCGCCGAGTCGACGGCGACGTTTTCGGCGACGACGAAGCTGGCGTGGAGGCCGGCCATCATCGGGACCTCGGCGCGCGTCACCACCCCGTCGTTGTTGGGCTTGCATCCGCCGCCGCCGTCGTCGCCGGGGCTCGCCTCGGCGGCGTCGTCGCCGGCCTCGAGCACGGCCGAGTCGTCGCCTCCGCCGCTGCCCGAGTCGCCGCCCGACGACGAGGAGGCGGCGACGCACCGGCCGCTCGAGTCGCACGCCCCCGACGCGCAGTCGGCGCCGACGCGACACTGCGGCGCGGAGCTGGAGCAGGCCGCGGCCACGAGCACCGCGACCGGAGCGAGCGAGACGGCGATCGTGCGATGCAACATGGCGCTTCAGGTGGCGAGGGCGCCGGAGGGGGCGCGGGCGACCGTCCGAGTGTCCCTCAGCCCGAGCGCCGGCACCAGGATCAGAAGGTGCGCGAGCGCCAGGGCGCCGATGGCCCCCGCCAGGCCGACGCCCTGGGCCGTCGCCCCGGCGAGCGTCGGGAGGAGAAAGCCGCCGATCTGCCCGAGGAGCATCATCAGGCCCAGGGCGGCGCCCAATCGGGCCGGGCCCACGCCCTCGAGCTCCGCCGGCAAGGCGAAGAGCAGCGGCGCCACGCACCCTCCGCCGAGCGCGGCCACGACGAGGAGGGCCACCGTGGCCGAGGGCGGGGCGACGGCCATCGCCGCGAGCGCGGTCCCGGCCACGGCCGCCCCACCGAGCAGCACCGGTCGGCGCCTCCCGAGGCGATCGGACAGCCAGGGCCCGAGGTAGTTGGCGACGCCGGCCGCAGTGAGCCAGGCCGCCACCGCGGCGCCAACCCGCGTGGGCGCCATCCCGGTCTCGACCAGCGCCCGCGGCAGCAGCCCGAGGAGCGCGAGGTACCCGCCGAAGAGCAGGAAGTGCATGGCGGCGACGCGCATCAGCCCGGCGTTCCGCACCAGGCGCAGCGCGTCGATGGGGGTGGCGTGCGCGTGCGAGCCGGCGGTGCGTCCGTCGCGCGCCAGCGCCGACCAGGCGCCCGCCGCGACCACCATCGCACCGGCGGCGAAGAGCATCGTCGGCCGCCAGCCGCCGAGGAGCGGCGCCAGGACGGTCGGCGCCAGCACCACCGTCGCCGCGGTACCGAGGGTGTAGCCGACCAGCGCGACCCCGTTGGCGCGCGCCAGCCGCGTCGCCGGGACGTGCGCCGCCAGCGCCTTCGGAATGGCCGGAGCGCAGAAGCCGATGTGCACGCCGAAGGCGAGCATCGCCGCCGCCAGGGTCCAGGGACCCGTCGCCCACGCGCGCGCCGCGCAGGCGAGCGCGCCGGCCAGCAGGGCCAGGCTCGCCACCCGCCGCGGTCCGAAGCGGTCGACCGCCGCGCCCCCCACCAGCGAGGCCAGCGCGATCCCCAGCGGGGCCGCCCCCCACACCATCCCGCCCATGGCGTGCGAGATCCCCAGCTCGCGCGCGATCCGCGGCATCAGCGGCGGCAGCACCGACCACCCCAAGCCCCCGCCGACGGCCTGCACCATCGCGCACAGCGCCGTCGTCCGCCCTGGCATCGCCCGATCCATGAGCCCCTCTCCTCTGCGCCGCAACATCGGCGACGCGCGCCATCCATGAGCCTCGGACGCGGCTCTGTCAAGGCGGAATTGTTGCGACGCAACATGACGTGGCGCGCTATGCTCCGGCCGTGGCAACCGTGGTGGTGAAGAAGTACGGCAACCGGCGCCTGTACGACACCGGCGACAGCCGGTACATCACGCAGGAGGAGCTCGCCGACAAGATCCGCAAGGGCGCGGACGTCCAGGTGCTCGACGCCAAGAGCGGGCAAGATCTGACACAGCCCACGCTGGTGCAGCTCATCGTCGAGAGCCGCGGCGCGGCGCGCCTGCTGCCCGTCTCTTTCCTGGTGCAGCTCATTCGCATGCGCGAGGACGCCCTGGCCGAATTCATGGGACGCTGGATGTCCTGGGCGCTTGCCGTCTACCAGCAGGCGAGGCAGGGCGCGCGCACGATGGCCGCCTACAACCCGCTGGCGATGGCCCCCTTCGCCGCCACCAACGCGCTCGCGCGCCTGCTCAACGGTCCGGCGCACTGGAGCGAGCAAGAGGCGCCTCCTCCGCCGCCCCCCGAGCCGCCGGCCGCCCCGGAGCCCTCGACCAACGACGTGGCGGAGCTGCGTCGCGAGCTCGAAGAGCTGAAGAGATCCCTGCACAAGCGGAAGCGCTGACCCGACTGTCGTTGTGCGTTGCAACAAATTC
>DATBQU010000344.1:0-5916 GCA_036560665.1 Polyangiaceae bacterium | reverse complement strand
GTTTGAGTTGTCGATGTGGCGCCTGCCTGTGACCGCGGCGTCACCGCAGCCGCGAGCCTCGTCGGATCACGGGCGCAGGGCGCGGCGGAAGACCACGGTGCGCCGCTTGTCGAGCGGTGCGTTCGGCGACGGCGTCGACGTGAGCTTCACCGCGGTGCCCGGCTGGAGCTCGATCACGCGTGGCGCGTCCTCCAGATCCCAGGCGACCCCGTCGGTGTAAGGAAACGTCCACGGCGGTGACGGCCCGATGCCGATGGCGACGATCGCGTCCTCGCCGGCACGCCCGACCACACGCACTCCGTCCTTCAGCTCGGTCACGCCCTCCAGCACCGAGGGCTCGAAGCCGTCGCGCGCGAGTCGCCGCGCCAGCGCGAGGAACTCCGGAACGAGGGCGAGCGCGTCGGCTTCGCGGTGAGGTTCGAGCGAGGAGAGCCAGAAGGGAAGGGGCGCACGCGCCGCCGCCGCAGGAGCGTCGGTCCGTCGCCACCACGCGACCGGCGCGGCCTGGGCGCAGACGGACTCGAGGGGGCGCGGCGAGCCGTCGAGCGGAGGATCGCACGCGACGGCGACGCCGGCAGGCTCGACGGCGACCTGTGCCGCCGGGGAGAGGGCCAGCGCCACCACGCGGCCGTCGGCGCTGCCCGGCTCGGTGGGCAGAGGACCCGTCACCACTCCCGACAGCGTGCTGGCGCGCAGCAGCGAGGCCGCGTCCCACGCCAGATCCGTGTCGCGCATCCACGTCGCATCGGGCGCCACGTGAATGCCCGCGACCTCGGCGCACTCCCGTGTCCCCAGCAGACCTCCGACGCGTGCGGCCGGTGCCGCGAGCACCACCACCGGGGAGGACCCTTCGCGCCACACGGTGGTCCTGGCACCCGAAGCGTCGCACCACGCCAGCGCCCCGGAGGCCCGCGCGATGAGCCTCGCGCCCCCGGCGGCAAGCACCGACAGGCCGTCGTCGCCGGTGCCGATGGCGAGCACGCAGTCGCCGGCGGCGGTGTCGACCACGCCGAAGGGGCGCCCCGCCTGCACTCCCGACACGACGTGGAAGCCCGCGCGGCGCAGCGAGGCGCGCGCTGGAGCGGCAGCGAACCACGTGTCGTCCACCGCGGGTCTGGGCCAGCGGCCGTCGGCGATCCATCCCTCGACCGTCGCCTCGGCGCACTCGTCGCCGCCGGCTCCCCAGCCGGCGGGCGAGAGCTCGACCCAGGGCCGGGCGAGCGGCCCGCCGATGACCCGCGCGTCGATCCTCATCACGGCCAGACCGACGTGCTCGCCCTCCGTCGCCGGTGCCTCCACCGTCACGTGCGCCGGCGAGCACGCGCACCAGCCTGCCGAGCGCGCTGCTTCCATCGCCGTCGCCCCCGCGCGCGCGCGGAGCTTCGCGTCCGTCGTGGCCACCGCCACGAAGCAGCTCGATCCCGGCAGGTCGGCCTCGAGGGCGCGGCTCGCCGTCAGCTGGTTCGAGGTGACCTCGACCCACCCATTCGTCACGAACGGCGCCTCGTCGTGGTCCAGCGCGGCGCGGATGGCGCGGGCGCGCGCCACCAGCCTCCAGCCCACCGTGGTGGCGACGGCCACGGCGACGAGGTTGGCGGCGATGACGATCCCGCGGCGCCGGCGGCGTCGAGCACGATCATCGAGCTCGTGCGTGAGCTCCTTGCGTCGCTCCTGCGCCGCCACCATGGTCTCGCGCCGCGATCGCTCGTGCTCCGGATGGCGGCCCTCGAGCACGGAGATGGCGCGCTCGACCTCGTCGAGTCCCGTCGGCGGGCGGGGCGGGGGCTTCGGCACCGATCAAGTGAACGGCAGGCGGGGCGTCCAGGGCAAGACAGCGGCAAACGGAGGGGTCGGCGCTTCCTGGCCTACACTCCACCCGTGCCCGGCACCGCTCGTCTCCTGGCGCACGCTGCGCTTCTCGCTGCGTGCGCGGCCGCGTTCGTGGCCGGTTGCGCCGGGCCGTCGCGCACACCGGGGAGCGCCGTCGCCCGCAAGGCGCACGAAGGGGCCCTCCGGAGCAACGTCAGCCGCGCGGACTACGTCGGCTCGGCGGCCTGCACCCGGTGCCACGCCGACGTCGCGGCCGCATGGGCGCGCTCGCCGATGCACCGCATGACGCGGTCCGCCCGCGGCGCGGAGATCCGGGCTCCGTTCGACGGGAGGCGGTGGCCCTTCAAGGACGACGCGGTCGTGCTCGAGCAACGGGGCGCCGACCGCTTCGTCCGCATCGAGCTGGCGGGCGGCGGCGCGCCCAGGACCTACCGCGTCACGCGCGTCATCGGCGGGCGGACCCGCGAGGACTTCGCCGGCGTCGACGTGGCCGGCACCGGCGAGGAGATGGTCCTGCCCGTCTCGTTCGTCTACGCGACCGCGTCGCTGCGCTACAAGGGCTACTCGGTGATGGTGCACGAGCGCGCCTCGATGCGCCCCGGCCCTTCGTGGAGCCGGACCTGCGTCTTCTGCCACAACACCATCCCCGAGGCGGACCGCCTGCTCGGCGCGCTCGCCGGACCGGGCGCGCGGCCCTACCAGGGAGAGCAGGTCGACCGCTGGCTTCCCGAGGAGCGCCGCGCCCGGATGCGCGTCACCGATGCCGCCGCCTTCGCGGGGGTAGCCGGTGAGGAGATGCTGCGGCTGGGTGGCGGGGCGCCCGCGACCGGCGAGGAGGCGCGCTCCACGGCCCGGCGTGCCATCGAGGTCGTGCGCTCCGGCTTCGACGGCGGCGCGCTGATCGAGGTGGGCATCGGCTGCGAGGCCTGCCACGGCGGCTCGCGCGAGCACGCCAGCAACCCGCGCGTGTCGCCCTCCTTCGTCCCCACCGCTCCCTGGCTCGAGGTCGCGATGCCGGAGGGACCCGCCCAGGCCGTCAACCGCGCCTGCGCGCGCTGCCACCAGGTCCTCTTCTCGCGTTACCCCTACACCTGGGAGGGAGGCCGCCGCGACCAGACGGCGGGCGGCAGCCACATCAACTCCGGCGAGGCACGCGACTTCCTCCTCGGCAGCTGCGCCAGCGCGATGCCGTGCACCGCCTGCCACGACCCTCACGGGGCCGATGCCCCGCGGGCGCCGAGCGCCCTGGCCACCCCTGCGGGCAACCCCACCTGCACGGCGTGCCACGCCGGGCTCGCCGACGGCGAGCGTCTGCGCGCGCACTCCCACCACGATCCCGCCGGGGCTGCCGGCGCCTGCGTGGCTTGCCACATGCCCCGCAAGAACATGGGCCTCGACGGCAGGCTCACCCGTTACCACCGCATCGGGGCCCCCACCGACCCGGCGCGCGTCCTCGGCGACCGCCCCCTCGAGTGCGCCCTGTGCCACGCCGACAAGAGCGTCGGCGCGCTGGTCGACACGATGGAGAAGTGGTGGCCCGTCCGCTACCCGCGGCAGCGCCTGGAGGAGCTCTATGGCTCGCTCGACGCCAACGTGATGCGGGCCACGCTCGAGCGCGGGAAGCCGCACGAGCAGGCGGTCGCCATCGCCACCCTGGGCGAGGCCCACGCCCGCGACGCGGCTCCCCTCATCGCGGCGCAGCTCGCGAGCGACTATCCTCTGGTGCGCGAGTGGGCGGCGCGCGCGCTGGGCGATCTCGGGCTGCCTGCTCCCCCGCAGAGCAAGGCGGGCATGGCGCGCACGCCGGGCCAGGCGGGGCCGGTGGACGAGGATCCCGAGGACTAGGGCGTGTGCTACATCTTCGGCCGAATGCCCACGGCTCGCGACCGCATCCGCGCTCTCTACGCGCAGAAGCCCGTCGTCCTCGCCCCCATGGAGGACGTGACGGACGCCGTCTTCCGGCGCCTGTGCCGGGAGCACGGGGCGACCATCGCCATGACCGAGTTCGTCAACGTGGAGGGGCTCCTGCGGGGTTGCCGGAACGCTCGCCGCAAGATCCAGCTGTCCGACGACGACGAGCTGACCGCCATCCAGATCTACGGCGCCGACCCCGAGCGTCTCGCCGAGGCGGCGCGCTTCGCCGAGAGCGCCGGTCCCCTCTTCATCGACGTCAACTGCGGCTGCTGGGTGCCCAAGATCTGCGGTCGCGGCGCCGGCGCGGGCTGGTTGCGCGATCCGGAGGCCATGGTCGCGATGGCGCGCATGGTGGTGTCCAGCGTGGCGCTCCCGGTGACGGTCAAGACGCGCATCGGTCTCGGCCCGGAGTCGCACATGCCCATCGTCGACCTCGCGCGGCGGCTCGAAGACGCGGGGGTCGCCGCCATCACCATCCACTGCCGCACGGCGCAGATGGGGCACTCGGGAGCGGCCGACTGGACGTGGGCGGCGCGCGCGCGCGAGGTGGTCGGCATTCCCGTCCTCGTCAACGGCGACGTCCGCAGCGCGCACGACGCGAAGCGGGCGCTCGAGGAGACGCGCTGCGAGGGGGTCATGGTCGGGCGGCGCGCCATCGAGCACCCCTGGATCTTCCGGGAGGCCCGCGCCCTGCTCGACCGCGGGGTCGAGGTGTCGCCCCCCACGCCGGAGGAGCGCATCGCCCTCTGCCGCAAGCACCTCGTCGCCAACGTCGCCCAGCGCGGCGAGCCCTACGGCGTGCACTGCACGCGCCGTCACCTCGCCGGCTACCTGAAGGGCCTGCACGGCGCGGCCTCGCTGCGGCAGCAGCTCAACCTGTGCGACACCCTCGAAGGGTGCCTGGCCATCCTCGACGGCGCGCTCTCCCGCGCCGCGGCGTAGCGATCACCACGTCACGTCCTGGTCCTCGGTCACCCCCAGCGCGCGCTCGATGGTGAGCGGCGCGCGCCCCGGCAGGGCGAGGGTGCCCGACCAGGCTCCGCAGGGCTGCACGAACCGCGACGCCACCACCACCATCTCCCGCTTCTCCTGGTGCACGGCGCCCGGGGTCAGCGTCAGGTCGGCCGCGCCGTCCGTCGTGGTCACGCCCCAGGGCTCCATCGGGCGGGCCCGATCGAACGAGAAACGTCCCTCCCCCAGCCCCACCAGCTCGCGCCCCACCCAGGCCGCGCACTCGGCCTCGCCCACGAACCCCTCGACCAGGTTCAGCGCGAAAGGCACCCCGCCCTCCAGGCGGCCGAGGGCGAAACCCCATCGCCACGTCGTGCGGCGGGCCAGCATGCCGCTGGTGAAGTCGTATCCGGCCAGCGCCCCGTCCAGCGATCGGCTCTTGCCGTCGATGCGCAGCGCGCCCCGCGTCGTGAGCAGCGCGCGCTTCTCGGTCGCGTCGAAGCGCCCCGGGGCGACCTCGGCGACGGCGCCGATGGCCGGCGGCGCGGCCGTGGCGTCGAGCGAGGCGTTGAGGGACAGCCCGCGGGTCTCGACGTGCACGCCGTAGTAGGGGTCTCGACGCGCGCGCTCGACGAGGACGGAGACGGTGCGCGTCTGGAACGAGGCGCGGCAGCCCTCGCCGCCGGTGTCGCCGACGACGGCAGCGAAGGGGGCGCTCATCCACGAGCGGCGCGCGAGCAGCGTGCGCGCGGCGCCGTCGTAGACGTAGACGAAGGCGCTGGCCGCGTACCCGAGGCGCACCACCGCCAGGGCCACGTAGAGGTCGTCGCTGGCGATGGCGACGTAGAGCCAGCGCTTGTGCCGGAGCGTCCGCGCCGTCGCGCCGACCCGCAGCGGCGTCCAGTCGACCCGTGGCAGGCCGCCACGGTACGAGCCGAGCCGCGGCGACCGCGTGACGGGGTCGACCACGGCATCCGGTGAAGTCGCTAGCTCGCGCATGGCAGGGAGTAGAGTAGGGTCCCCAGCCGATGCGCCGCACCCCCTTCTTGCTCCTCCTGCTCCTCCTCGCCGCCTGCTCGCGATCGCCCTCCGAGCCGACCGCGGAGACCGTGTCGTCGACTGCGCCCCCGTCCTCGACCGCGCCCGTCCTCCCGCCCATGCCCGCGCATGCGCCCACCCCCGCGCCCGCGCCCGCGCTCCAGTGGGACGATCCCCCGCGCT